>JAYSKH010000425.1:0-11649 GCA_043726505.1 Undibacterium sp.
GACAGATCTTGTGCCGTCGAATAGTTTTCCGGGCTGGGCAGGCCATGCGGGTTGGCAAAGTGCGTGCCTTTCAGGCCCATGCGTTCTACCTCGCGGTTCATCTGCACGACAAAGGCGTCTTCGCTGCCGGCTACCGCTTCAGCCAGTGCAACGGCCGCATCATTGCCGGACTGCACGATCAGGCCGTACAGCAGTTCATTGATGGTGACCGGCTTGTTCGGCTCGATGAACATCTTGGAACTGCTGGAATCCACTTTCCATGCGTGGGTGGATACGTTGACGGATTGCGCCAGATCCAGCTTTTTATCCCTCAGTGCTTCGAAAACGATGTAGGCAGTCATGATCTTCGTCAGCGACGCAGGTTCTATGCGCAGCGTCGGCTCTTGTGAAGCGATGACCTGGTTGCTGGTTGCGTCCAGCAATACCCATGAGCGGGCGGCGATGCTAGGCGCGGGCAGGCTTTGCGCCGTGGCGACGGAGAAGGTAAGCAGGCCGGCTGCGAGTGTGGCGAGGAATTTTTTCATGTATATGGTTCTTGAAACGAGGTTGAAACTAGCTGAAAACGGAATAAGTGCGGATCATTGCGCAGGGGCTTTACCCCACATGCTGACGATCAGGTTTTTAATATGTGGCAGGCGGCGATGGAAAAAATGGTCGGCGCCGGGAATGACGATGACCGGGATGTCCTGCGGCCTGGCCCAGTCGAACACCTGCTGCAGCGGAATAGTGTCGTCGAGTTCGCCATGGATCAGGATGCTGTCCGCGGGTACTGTCGGCATCGGCCATTTGCCGGCAGCGGTGCCCACCAGCGCCAGCCGCTCGGCCGGCGTGCCTTGCGCGATCAGGCGTTGTTGCAGTTGCGCCTGTACGAAGGTGCCGAAAGAAAAGCCGGAAAGCGCCAATGGCAGATCCGGATATTGCTGCCGCATGTGGGCCAGCAGGATTTCCATGTCATCAGTCTCGCCGGCGCCGGTGTCGTACACGCCTTCCGATTTACCGACGCCGCGGAAGTTCATGCGCACCGTGGCATAACCCAGTGCGGTGAACGTGCGCGCCAATGTCTGCGCAACCTTGTTGTCCATCGTGCCGCCATACAGCGGGTGCGGGTGTGCAACCAGCGCCAGGCCGACCGGCTGCGTGAACTGCTCGGCATCCGGCAGGTCTAGCGCGCATTCAAGCTGGCCGATAGCGCCGGCAATCATAAATTGCTGGGTATGGATATTCATGTGCGCGGCCTCAGATCTTCAGGCGTTCCACGATCTTGCCACCCACCAGATCGACGTCGATGATTTCATCAATGTCTTCCTGATCCACAAAGGTATACCAGGTGCCTTGCGGATACACGACCAGCACCGGGCCTTCTTCGCAGCGGTCGAGGCAGCCGGCCTTGTTGATGCGGATCTTGCCCTGGCCGTTCAGGCCCAGCTGCTTGACCCTTTTCTTCGCATGTTCCTGCGCTGCCTGCGCGCCGCGGTCGGCACAGCAGGGGCGGCCATCTTCACGGTGGTTCAGGCAAAAAAAGACGTGTTTTTCGTAGTACGGAGTATCTGGGGTGTCTGGCATGGGGAACTCGTTTTATTGAAACTATGCGCAAAGGACATAGTTAAGCGGAACTAAGCGGAAGAGCAGTGATTTTCATTTAGGTCATATTTTAGGTCATATGATACATCGGACAATGCAGCCGGTCACAGTTCAATTGCTGTTTGCTATGTTACGAGCTGTAACGGACAGTTGTCGTGAGCGGCTATAACACTCACCACCGGTTCAGCCCGCCCTAGCGGCCCGCGCGGCGGGATTGCGCAGCAATGCCCAAAGCGCAAAAAATGGCCATAGCAATGATAAGAACTGTGCTGCGCCGTTAAAGTTCAAAAATTTTCCCTGCACCCAGGTTTGCAGCGTGACGATGAAATAGGGATTGCCCGGCACCAGGTTGACGAAGATCAGGCTGATCAGCAGCATCAGCACGGCCAGCCGTTTTTGCGCACGCACAGGTGCATACGAGAAACCGTACAGCATGATGCCGCTGATCAATAATCCACCTTGCGCGCCCGGCGTCAGCCACGAAAACGCATATTCGGGTTTGAACAGCAGCGCATTGGCCATTGCCTTGACGCCAAGCGCCGCCAGCATCAGCAGCGCAGTGACCCTGACCTTGGGCGCATTGCGGTTCAGGATGGACAGGCACATCAGGATTGCGCCGGTACAGCCGCAGGCGGTAATAATTGTTTCTGAAAGCCAATATTCTTCGGCGCTTAATTCTATGCCGTTGCGCAGCAGTTCGCCGATATCGATCTGCATGTCGAACAAGTCGCTGAGCCAGTCGGAAATGATGGGCAGCAACTGGCCATGGCCGAACAGGTAAGCTTGCGGGTAGATCTGCGCCAGCGGCCACAGGCCAAGAATCACCATTTCGCGGCTGGCTTCCTTGGATAGCCAGTGCTTGCGCAGCAGCCGGAGCCGCCCTTTTTCCAGGATCAGCGGCGTCAGCAGCACACCCAGCACCGCGCCTATCAGCGCGCCGGCCGAATTGGTCAGAAAATCCAGCAGCGACGTGACGCGGGAAGGAAGGAAATACTGCACCGTTTCCATCGTGCCCGATATCACCGTGCCACATAATGCGGACAGCAGAATTGCCGGCCAGCGGCGGCACCACGGATACAGCACGAATACCAGTAGTATGCCCAACGGCACGTAGCCGACAACATTGGTCAGCACGTCAAACCAGGTCCAGTAGCGCGGCCACTGGCGGATGACGTCGCTGAGCGCGGCCAGGTTGTCGTTTTGCCAGCCTGAGAACGGATACCAGCTGGCATACACGATCAGGAACAGGTAGGCGACCAGGCTGGCCCGCGCAAACGGCGAAGAGCGCAACGGCGCGAGGGCGGGCGCGGGCGAAGGACCGGGTTGGGCAGCAATACCAGCACCAGCAGCAGCACCTGCACCAGCAGCGGATTGTGCCGCTATCGTCGATGTGGGGGACGGCTCGGTATCAGTCATGGCAGCCAACGTAGATCAGACATCAGGGTGGCCGGTTTCAATTCAGCGGCAAGCCTTGCAGCCATGACACGATATTGTTGATCAGCGCGTCGCTGGCTTCGGTCATGGCCCTGGCACCGCCGGGAGCATCTGCGCCAGCATCGGCGCGTTGCGAGAAGCTTTGCTGCGCCACCAGGTTGCGGCCCTTGAAGATGGACGCGCGTACGCTGACAACGGCAACGCTGCTGGCCGGGGATGAAAACTGCTGCGAGAAATCATCCAGATCAATTTTCAGCACCGGCAGGTTCGCCGCGCCGTCGGTTGCCGACACGATCACGCCGCCGGCGCCGGCTACACGCATCTTTAGCCGCAGCGCTAATAGCTGCGCCGGCGCCATGCTCCAGCGGTGCTGCGCATACGAGCGCAATTGCTGGCCGTTTTCATATTGCAGCCGGTACAGCATGTAATTGCTGTCCAGCGATGCCGGCGTGGTGACGTCGGCTAGGCTGATGGCAAGCAATGCGCCAGCCGGTGCGGGCGCGCTGGCGGTGGACGGCGCAGCGGCGCCTGAGCCTGTTTTTAGCGGGCCCAGGTCGTACATCTGTACCGGTGGCGCGGCGGGTGTGGAGCAGGCCGTCAGGCCGCTTATGAGCATCAGGGTGGCCAGCATTATGGCCGTCGCTTTAGTGATCTTTGTGGCGGTAGGGAGCATTTTCATCATCAGTCTTTCCGTCATGGCATCATTGCTTTTGCGCAGCAAAACCCGTCTCTCCGGGGCCTGGCACTACAGGCGGGCCGCCGAACAGCAGGCTTTGCGGCCTGTCGTTGATCTTGTCCACGGTGCGGTTGATGCTTCTGAAAGTCGTGCGCGCATCGGTGGTAAAAGCGTTCACTTTAGGCAGCGTATCGTAGGTCAGCCCATTGCTGATCTGGTCGACCGACTGCGTCAGTTTTACCAGAGGGCCATCCGGCGCCTGTATCGTCGTCACCAGGCTGTTCAGGTTATTGCTGAGCTTGCCCGCATTGTCGCTGAGATTTTTCAACGAGCCCAGCGTATGCTGCGCCTGGTCGGCCAGTGCCGGCAGCTTGACCAGCGTCGGCTCCAGTTTGTCCGGCAATCCTTGCCATTTAATTGCAGCCTGGTTGATGTTGTCGATAGCCGATGCAATGGTTTTTTGCCGCTCCGGATCGAGAATGTTGTTGATGCGCTTGGTTATCTCTTCCACCTGGCCCAGGATGGCGGTGCCGCGCTGTTCCAGGTTTTGCAGCAGACCAGGCCGGAGCGGGATGCGCGGCAGTTCCAGTGGGTTGGCGGCAATAGGCACCTGGTAGCTGCCGTCATCGTCCAGCTGCACATAGGCAATGCCGGTCACACCCTGGTAGCCCAATGTCGCAAAAGTAGATTGCGTGATTGGCGTATCCGGCGTGATTTCTATACGGATGACAATCATGCCCGGTGTGTTCTGGTCAAACTTGACGTTGGTGACGTTGCCGACCTTGATGCCCTTGTAACGGACGGCTGCCTGCAGGTTGAGGCCTGCAACCGACATCCGGGTGGCGATTTCATAAGGCGTGCGCTGGATTTTATCGCGGCCGAACCAGATGGCGATCAGTACCGTGGCCACCAGCAGCCCTATCGTAAAAAAACCCGCCATCAGCGCGTGGGATCTGTTTTCCATTTAGTGTTCCTTCTCTTCTTGCGGAGCAGCTGTTGCTGCAGTTGCAGTTGCTGTTGTATCTGCTGCTGCCGCTGCGGCTGTGGCTGGCTCCGGGTCTGGCTGGTCCAGGACTTCCATTGCCCTGACGCCGCGTCCTCCCAGGAAAAATCTTTCTACGAAGGGGTGTTTTACCTTGACGACTTCCTGCGCCGTTCCTACCGTCAGCACCTTCTTGTCGGCCAGCACCGCAATGCGGTCGGACAACGCGAACAGGCTGTCCAGGTCATGCGTGACCATGATGACGGTCAGATGCAATTGCTTGTGCAGCGACAGGATCAGCTTGACGAAGCTGTCGGAGCGGTCCGGGTCCAGCCCAGCGGTGGGTTCGTCCAGGAACAGCAGTTCCGGGTCCAGTGCCAGCGCGCGCGCCAGTGCGATCCGCTTGATCATGCCGCCGGACAGGTCGGACGGCATTTTTTTTGCGTGTTCAAAGGCGATATCGGCCATTTGCAGCTTCAGGTAGACCATATCGCGAATCAATTCTTCCGGCAGCGTGCGCAGCTCGCGCATGGGCTGCGCAACATTGTCGTACACCGACAGTGCCGAGTACAGCGCGCCGTGCTGGAACAGCATGCCGGAGCGTCGGCGCAGGTACTGCATGTGCTTGGCCTGCTTGGAATGGATATCTTCGCCCAGTATCTTGATACTTCCCTTGGTCGGCATTTCCAGCCCCAGCATCTGGCGCAGCAGCACGGTCTTGCCGGAACCGGAGCCGCCGACGATGGACAGGATCTCGCCCTGTTTTACCTGCAGGTTCAGGTTGTCATGCACGACGGCGCGGCCGAACTGCGTGCGCAGATTCTGAATATCGATGATGGGCGCGTCGCTCATGTCAGTAGCCCACGTTGCTGAACATGATCGCAAACACGGCGTCCGCCAGGATCACAACGGTGATGGAGATGACGACGGAGCTGGTCGTGCCCTGGCCCAGGCTTTCGGTGTTGGGCTGTATGCGCAGGCCAAACTGGCATGCGACCAGTGCGATCAGGACGCCAAACACTGCACCCTTGCCCAGCCCCAGCCAGTAATTAGCGAGTGGAACGGCCTCCGGCAATTTGTTCCAGAAAAACTGCGGCGCCATGCCCAGCTTGGCCTGCGCCGCCAGCATGCCGCCCAACAGTGCCATTGCATCGGTCCAGATGACCAGTAGCGGCATGGAGATTGCCAGCGCTACTACCTTGGGCATGATCAGCCTGTAGCCTAGCGGGATGCCCATCACCGTCATCGCATCCAGTTCTTCGGTCACACGCATGACGCCCAACTGCGCGGTAATCGCGGAGCCGGAGCGGCCCGCGACCAGGATGGCCGCCAGCATGGGGCCAAGCTCACGGATAATGCCCATGCCTAGGATATTGACGAGATAAATGTCGCCACCGAAGATCCGCAACTGATTGGATGACAGGTAGGACAGCACCACGCCGATCAGTGCGCCGACCAGTGCGGTAATCCCCAGCGCCTGGAAACCGGTGCGGTAGATGTTGGCGGATATTTCTTTCCACGGGCCGCGATGCGGCTGGCGCACCAGCCGCAGCAAATCCAGCATCAGCTGGCCGAGCAGGCCAATGAAGTCATATAAGTGCTCGAAGAAGGTCAGCATCGTGCGACCGAGCTGCATCACACGTGTCAGCCTGGGCTTGGGTTCGCGCGGTATTGCCAGCGCACTGACTTCTTCCAAGCGGGTGAACAGGCCCTCATGTTCGGGCAGCAGCACCAGCTGCTGCGGACGTTTTTTGTCCCAGGCTTGCCACAGCATCTGGGCGCCTATGGTATCCAGCGCCGTTACCTGAGACAGATCCCAGCGCAGGCCGGCTGCTGCGTTCTGCGGCTGCTTTTGCGCCTCCTTCAGGCCAGCCTTCAGTTTCGGCATCACTTTTTCTTCGGCGATGGCGCAAACAAGCCACGCACCCGCAAGCACCGCGGAAGCTTGATCCTGGCTGTTCAGCGTGATGGAGGGAGGGGAATGGCGAGGCATACCGTCAGTGTAAGGGAGAAAGTGTTGCAGATGCAATTCTTGCAAATCTCGGAAAATTGTCGGCATTGTCCGATAGATTTGCCATTTGGTGATTGGCTTGCCTAAAAAACACTTGTACTATCACAAGCTACATCAATTCTGGCATTTCTTAGCGCTGTTCTTTTTTGAGGCCGTATGACTTCAGCTTCTTTACATTCTCCCGGCATGTGCGCCAATTGCGGGCATGCTGCGCCGGGCAACTTCTGTCCCAGTTGCGGGCAGAAGACGCATATAGAAACACCTACGCTGTTTGAGTTCATTCACGAATACTTGCATCACTATGTCGCATTGGAAGGCACGCTGACCCGGACGTTGTGGACGCTGATCAGCCGCCCGGGCGCACTGACGGCTGAATATATCGCAGGACGCCGGCAACGTTACATCAAACCGCTGCAGCTGTATCTGACGATCAGCTTCATCTTTTTTGTACTGATGGGTTTATTTGGCGCCTCGATCAATACCCGCCCCTTGATCGCAGGTCCAAACGCCGACACTGCGGAGATCATCAGGCAGGAAGCCGAGGACGGCATCACGATAGGTGCGAACCCGCTGGATATGGGTATGGGCAGTTCGGCGGAAGGGACGCTGCACGGTAAAGAGGCAGTCTCGAAAGACAAGAAAGAAACGGCTGGAGGCAAGGATGGAAAGCCGCAGATGCTGGTGACCAGCGATATTCCTGCAGTCAAAGCCTGGGCTGGCAGGCTGGGCACGCTGCTGGAGGAGCAAAAGGCGCATCCGGCCGAGACTATGGCCCATCTGCAGAAAGAGGGCATGCATCGGCTGCCTTATGCGGTGTTTGGCGTCATGCCTTTGCTCGCCTTTCTGTTGTGGCTCTTTTATTATCGCCGCCATCTGGTGTACGGCGTGCATCTGGTCTTTGTGCTGCACCTGCATGCGTTTGCATTTCTGCTGTTCATGCTGTGGCTATTGCCATTCATGTCGGAAGATCTGCTGGGCTGGATCTTTGTTGCGTATTTCGTTCTGGCGCTACGCCGGGTATATGGCGGGCGCTGGATACCGCAGATTTGCCGCGCATTGCTGATGCTGAGCATCTATTTCGTGTTTGTCGGTCTTGCGATTGCGCTGCTGCTGGTCAGCCTGGTATAGCAAACCAAGAGGCGAGCAGGGCGGCTGTGGGCTGCCCTATCTTTCTTGTGCCAGCGGCTTTTTCTTGTCTATCACTTCGCGGCAGTCGCCCTTGAAGGTCGCATTGTCGTAATTACTCCAGCCATAACTATCCACATAACGCGTATGCCGCTTGAACTCGGGGCTGAACAGGCTCCATTGCAGCTTCTCGTCTGGATAGCGGATGTCGGCCATATCCAGCAATGAATGGAACACGTTTTCCGTGGACAACCGCGACGCGCGATGGCGGTTCAGCTGCTCCACCTTGTCGGGATGGACTTCCTTGTAAGCGTCCGAATACCAGACGAAGGCCGGAATATGGAATTCGTATTGCGTATTGTGTCCGTGGAAGGCAAGGTTGCAGCTGCCGTCGTACAGGGTTTGCCCATGGTCGGAGACAAACATCATCGATGCCAGCTGGCCGGACGTCTTTAACCGGGCGATGACTTCAGCCAGCATCCAGTCGGTGTACAGCACGGAATTGTCGTAGCTGTTGTTCAGCGCAGGTTTGTTGGCCAGATCGGTAAAGGCAGGATTTTCCACGCCGAACAGCGATGGCTGCCATTTGTCGTAGCTCTTGGGGTAGCGGTGGCTGTAGTTCCAGTGGTTGCCCAGCGTGTGCAGCACGATCAGTTTCTTGGGTGCCGCATCCCGGATCGCATTGTTCATCGGTTCCAGCAGGATCTGGTCATAGTTGGAGCTGTTGGTGAAGCCGCCCAGATTCAGGAACTGCGTGACATCCGCCTCCTTGGCAAACACCGAGATCGGCGTATCAAACTGGCCGAAGCTCATCTGATTGGAGAGCCAGAAGGTTTTGAAGCCGGCTTCCTTGAAAGCCGTCAGGAAGGATTTTTCGGAAAATCCGGCTTTCAGGCTCATCGTCGCGGGTTTGCGCGAAACGATGACCGGCACCGACAGGCGGGTGGCCGACACGGCCGTCACCATATTGCTGAAGGCGACTACATTGCTTTCCTTGCCCAGCAACGGATTGGTTTCGCGTGAATAGCCGTTGATGCTCCAGCGGTCATAGCGCGAAGATTCGCCGATGACCATGATAACGATCTGCGGCCTGGCTGCGGGGCCGGCGTCATGCGCGTGGAAGCTGAAAGCATTGCTCTTGCCGGCCAGGTCAGCCAGGTAGCTGCGCTCGTTCCAGAAATCCATGCCGCGTAGCACCAGTCCGAAAGGCCAGGTGCGGGCGAAGGTATCGTCGTCATACGGAATATTGGCCCAGTGCGGCAGCTTGGGCAGGTAAACTGCCGCTTTGGCAAGGTAGCGGGCATAAGTAGTAGAGGCAGCAGGGGCGGCGGGGGCAGGTGCCACTTTTTTCACTGGCGTTGAGGCTGCAGAATCGCTGGCGCTGGCATCATCATCTTCCTCTTCGCTGGCAGAGCCTGAGGCCTGCACGGATGTGGATACGGAGGCTTTGGTGACAGCGCTGGCGCTGGCAACGCCCAGTTCTCGGCCATAAAACCAGACCGAGGCGCCTGCCAGATAGGTGGCGATGGCCAGCCAGCGGGAATAATGGTTCCAGCTTAGTGCGTGACCACGCCAGGCCAGCCGTAGGATGCTGGCCCACCAGATAACAACAGCAAGCATGATCGCCAGCAGCATCCAGGCTTTGTTGCCCAGGAACTCAAGTGCTTCCTTCGGGCTGGTCTCGGCAATGATGCCCAGATGATGGGTGGAGATGCCCTGGCCGAAATAAAGCCGCAGGTAGATTTCCGTCGGCACCGCGAGAAAGGCCGGCAGCAGCAGCCAGTGGAACCAGCGCGGCCGCTTGAAGACGGCCCACAGCAGCGTCCAGGTCACCGCCTCCATTGCGGCCAGCCGCCACGGATCGGCAACGGGCTGGCCCAGGGCCAGCGGCAGGAAGGGCAGGGCGGAGATCAGCAGATAGCTGACTATTATATAGAGCGTGCCGGGACGCAGCAGTGATGCCATCTGGGGTGTGCGAATATTAAAGAGCCGGGAGTATGACATCAATCGGTGCCGCGCCGGTATGCAGCGCTTGCGGCGGGAGCGTCAATATAAATGATTTAAACGGATATTTATAGCAGTTCGGCGTAACGCCTTGCAACAATTGTCTGATTAGTAAAATTCTTTTACTTCACGACAAGTCTCTGCGTTGCGGCAAAAGCCTGCTTGTATTTGCGTGAATTTTTTCTATGCTGAAAGGCCGCCTGCGACCCTCTTCCAGCGGGCCGCAGGCTGTCAGGATAGGGTAAAAATCATTGACAACCTGGGTTTTCAGGCGTTAAACTTGCGAGTTCTCGATTTTGGGATGGCTATGGCATTGCGCTTCTGGATGCGGAAACGCGTCGAAAACCGCCGATTTCATAGCTAAAAATTTGCAGCCGCGCGCAGGATATTCAAGTGCGCGCTAGCGAGAATTACCGATTAGTCCCCGGGCAACCGTTTCCGGGTTTGTGTTTTAACGTTGTATTTTGTTGGATTTATAGCGATGCCAACCATCAATCAACTGATTCGCCAGCCACGTGTTTCTGCACGTGTCAAGAGCAAATCGCCGGCGCTGGAAAACAGCCCGCAAAAACGCGGCGTATGTACCCGTGTTTATACTACAACCCCAAAAAAGCCTAACTCGGCTTTGCGTAAGGTTGCCAAAGTACGTCTGACCAATGGTTTCGAAGTAATTTCGTACATCGGCGGTGAAGGCCATAACTTGCAAGAACATAGCGTGGTACTGCTGCGCGGTGGTCGTGTAAAGGATTTGCCTGGTGTTCGTTACCATATGGTTCGCGGTGCTTTGGATACTCAAGGCGTTAAAGACCGTAAGCAAGCTCGTTCCAAATACGGTGCGAAGCGTGCTAAGGCTGTTAAGAAGTAATTAATGGTCCTGAAGTCCTGAAGTAATCCAGGAATTCATCTTAAGTAATCTCCGGTAAAACGGAACAGTGTCGGTCCCGAATGGGCCGAGTAAGTGGCTGGCTATGATGGCCTGCCGCGAGTGCGGGTAAATTTGGTGCCGCGTGCTCAACTGAAGATTGAAAGGAATCGAAATGCCACGTCGTCGTGAGGTCCCGAAACGGGATATTCTGCCGGATCCAAAATTCGGCAATGTAGAAGTTGCAAAATTCGTTAACGTATTGATGTTGTCCGGCAAGAAGTCTGTTGCTGAAGGCATTATCTACGGTGCGTTTGACCACATCCAGCAAAAATCCGGTAAAGATCCGCTGGAAGTGTTTGCTGCTGCGATCAGCAATGCAAAACCAATGGTTGAGGTAAAATCCCGCCGTGTTGGTGGCGCGAACTACCAGGTGCCTGTTGAAGTTCGCCCTGTCCGTCGCCTGGCTTTGTCCATGCGTTGGCTGCGTGAAGCTGCTAACAAGCGCAGCGAAAAATCCATGCCACAGCGTCTGGGTGGTGAATTGCTGGAAGCCGCAGAAGGCCGCGGCGGCGCAATGAAGAAACGTGATGAAGTGCATCGTATGGCAGAAGCCAACAAAGCCTTCTCCCACTTCCGCTTCTAAGAGTAACAGTGAGAGGCTGTTGTATGATTTTCGTACAACGGTTTCAGCAAGTATTTTGAATCAGGCCGGGCGCGATTTTTATAAAAAGTTGCGCTCGGTTTTGTCCATTAAAAGATTTAGGATTAGCTATGGCCCGTAAGACCCCCATTGAGCGCTACCGCAATATCGGTATTTCAGCTCATATTGATGCTGGTAAAACAACGACAACTGAACGTGTATTGTTCTACACCGGTGTAAATCACAAAATCGGTGAAGTGCATGATGGCGCGGCTACCATGGACTGGATGGAACAAGAGCAGGAACGTGGTATTACTATCACTTCTGCTGC
>JAYSKH010000426.1:0-6684 GCA_043726505.1 Undibacterium sp.
GACCAGATCCGGATGGAATACGCCCATCAGGATATTTGGCGCGCCGGCCGGATTGGTCAACGGTCCCAGTATGTTGAAAATAGTGCGCACGCCCAGTTCCTTGCGCACCGGCGCAGCGTGTTTCATTGCTGCGTGGTGGTTAGGCGCAAACATGAAGCCTATGCCGGTCTGCGCGATGGATTGCGCGATCTGTTCCGGTGTCAGGTTGATGTTGACGCCGAAGGATTCCAGCACGTCGGCGCTGCCGGACGAAGACGACACGCTACGGCCGCCATGCTTGGCCACGCGTGCGCCGGCGGCGGCAGTAACAAACATCGATGCAGTGGAGATGTTAAACGTCAGTGCGCCGTCGCCACCTGTGCCGACAATGTCGATCAGGTTTTTGGTGTTGGCCATTGGCACCTTGGTCGAGAATTCGCGCATGACCTGGGCCGCTGCGGTGATCTCGCCTATGCTTTCTTTCTTCACGCGCAGGCCCATCGTCAGCGCGGCGATCATGATGGGGGACATCTCGCCGCCCATGATCTTGCGGAACAGCGACAGCATTTCGTCGTGGAATATTTCCCTGTGCTCAATGCAGCGCAACAAGGCTTCTTGTGGGGTAATCGTCATGTCAGATCCGATAGAATTTTATGCATTGAGAACGAAGTTTTTCAGCAGCGCGTGTCCGTGTTCGGACAGGATGGATTCCGGATGGAATTGCACTCCCTGCAGATTGAACTCCTTGTGGCGTACGCCCATGATTTCGCCGTCTTCCGTCCAGGCAGTCACTTCCAGGCAGGCCGGCAACGAAGAACGTTCTATCGCCAGCGAATGGTAGCGGATGACGGTATACGGGCTGGGCAAATCCTTGAACACGCCGACGCCGGTATGCGCAATAGCCGAAGTTTTTCCATGCATGACCTGTTTGGCGCGAATGACATTGCCGCCGAAGGCATCGGCGATTGCCTGATGGCCGAGGCAGACGCCGAGGATAGGGATCTCGCCGGCAAAGCGCTGCAGCAGCGGCACCGAAATGCCCGCCTCACGCGGCGTGCGAGGGCCCGGCGAGATGCAGATATGGTCAGGCTTCAGCGCGGCGATTTCATCCAGCGTGATTTCATCGTTGCGGTAGGTGCGCACGTCTTCACCAAGCTCTGCAAAATATTGCACGAGGTTGTAGGTGAAGGAATCGTAGTTGTCTATCATCAGCAGCATTTAAATATCTCCGTCCAGGCCGTCCTGCACTTGTTCCGCTGCGCGCAACACTGCGCGCGCCTTGTTCTCGGTTTCCTGCCATTCCATCTCAGGCACTGAATCGGCCACGACGCCGGCAGCAGCCTGCACATACAGCATGCCGTCTTTCAGCACGCCGGTGCGGATGGCGATTGCCAGATCCATTTCGCCGCCAAACGACAGGTAACCGCAGGCGCCGCCATAGATGCCGCGCTTGGTCAGTTCCAACTCATCAATCAGTTCCATCGCACGCACTTTCGGCGCGCCGGACAAGGTGCCGGCCGGGAAGGTGGCCTTCAGCACGTCCAGATTGGACAGGTTAGGCTGCAAAGCACCTTCCACATTGGAAACGATGTGCTGCACGTGCGAATATTTTTCGATGACCATCTGGTCGGTGACTTTGACGCTGCCGGTCTGTGCAATGCGGCCTATGTCGTTGCGGGCCAGGTCGATCAGCATGACGTGTTCGGCAATTTCTTTCGGGTCGGACAGCAGTTCTGTCGCCAGTTCCGCATCGCGTTCCGGCGTGGAGCCGCGCGGGCGGGTGCCGGCCAGTGGGCGTATAGTGACCTTCTTGCTGCCGTCGTTCAGGCTTTCGTTGCGAACCAGAATTTCCGGTGACGCGCCGATGATCTGCATGTCGCCGAAGTTGTAGAAGTACATGTAGGGCGAAGGGTTCAGCGAACGCAAGGCGCGGTACAGCGACAGCGGCGCATCGACATAGGGTTTGCGTATCCGCTGGCCGACCTGTACCTGCATCAGGTCGCCGGCCATGATGTATTCCTTGGCTTTTTCAACGGCCTTCAGATAATCAGCCTTGTCAAAATCGCGGATGGTATCGGTGCGTACTGAAGCGGAAGTTACCGGGGCATCCACGCTACGGCGCAGCATGCCGCGCAAATCCTTCAGTCGCTGGCGCGCTTTCGAATATGCTTCCGGCTGGGTAGGATCGGCATAGACGATCAGGTACAGCTTGCCGGACAGGTTGTCGATGACAGCCAGTTCTTCCGTCACTAGCAGCTGGATGTCCGGCAAGCCCAGATCATCCTTCGGTGTGGAATGCGCGAGGCGTTTTTCCACATGGCGCACGGTGTCGTAGCCGAAATAGCCGGCCAGGCCGCCGCAGAAGCGCGGCATGCCGGGACGCAGCGCGACCTTGAAGCGGGCCTGGAAGTCGGCGATAAAATCCAGAGGGTTGCCTTCAACGGTTTCTATGATTTCGCCGTTTTTGACAACTTCGCTGCGTGTGCCGTAGCTGCGCATCAGCGTGGAAGCGGGCAGCCCGATAAAGGAGTAGCGGCCAAAGCGTTCGCCGCCCATGACCGACTCCAGCAGGAAGGTGTTCTTGCCGCCTTGCTGTGGTTGTGCCAGTTTCAGGTAGAGGGTGAGAGGCGTTTCCAGATCGGCAAAGGCTTCCGCGATCATGGGGATACGGTTATAGCCTTGCGCGGCCAGCGATTTGAATTCGAGTTCGGTCATGGTTCTCTTTCTGCCGCCCTTGCGGACTCACAGCGTCCACGGAGGGTGGAGTTGGGGCGGATAAGACAATGTGATAAAACGTGCAAAGCTTTTGCGAGGGGTGTGCAGAAGCTTTCGCGGCAAATGGTTGGTTAGTTAGACCAGAATTGCCAGCGTCGCCATAGCCAGGCCTCAAAAGTGCCTGGTGTGATTGCGGGACGTTTTTTATCGAGAAACATTCTTTGGATAGTGAACGTTGGAGATTGGGTAGCTATAAAAAAATAAACTAGTTGTTGGAAATCAGTCGTGCTGCTTCCAATAAGGTTTCGACTATACCATCACTGTCAATATTTTGTATAGCCTCCCCGTGATTGTATCCGTAGGGCACGCTGAGCACCGGGCAACCGGCGGCGCGGGCGGCAATGGCGTCATTGGAGGAGTCGCCTATGGCGATCACCTGCGCAGGCGGCAGATCAAAGTCTGTGCAAACTTGCAACAGGGGCAGCGGGTCCGGCTTTTTGCGGGGCAGCGAGTCGCCGCCATAAACGACGTCGAAATAGCCGTCCAGGCTCTTTTTCTTCAGCAGCGGGGTGGTGAAGGCGATAGGCTTGTTAGTGACGCAAGCCAGCCGCAGACCCTTGGCGCGCAAGGCCTGCAAGCCTTCGATAACACCGGGGTACAGTGTGCTGTAGTCGCCGTTGATGCCGAGGTAGTGGCGCTGGTAGGAATCCATTGCGGCGTCAAAATGCCGGGCTACCTCCGCTGCCGGATAGTCGACCGACAATACTCTGTGGATCAGGTTTTCGGAACCTTTGCCGACAAAGTTCTTGATCGTTTCCAGGTCCAGCGCCGCCAGGCTGAATTCAGCGCGCATGCGGTTGATGGCAACCAGGAAATCGGGCGCGGTGTCGAGCATCGTGCCGTCCAGGTCAATGATGGCGGCTTTGATAGGTGTGAACATGCTGTTTCGGGAATTTATAGTGGGAAAGCGGCAGGATGCACCTGCCGCTGATTCAGTGGTGCCCGCCGTGAATTAAATCCCGGCTAGTTCGGCGCGCATTGCATTGATGACTGCTGCGTAGTCGGGCTTGCCGAAGATGGCAGACCCGGCGACGAAGGTATCCGCGCCTGCCTGTGCTGCCGCGGCAATATTGTCCACTTTGATGCCGCCATCCACTTCCAGCATGATGTCGCGGCCGGAATCATCGATCAGCTTCCTGACGGCCGCGATTTTTTTCAGCGTGTGTGGAATAAAGGACTGGCCGCCAAAGCCCGGGTTGACCGACATCAGCAGGATCAGGTCCAGCTTGTCCATCACGTGTTCCAGCACATTCAGCGGCGTGGCCGGATTCAGCACCAGGCCGGCCTTGCAGCCGTGGTCGCGGATCAGCTGCAGACTGCGGTCTATATGTTCCGAACCTTCCGGGTGGAAGCTGATGATATTAGCGCCGGCCTTGGCAAAGTCGGGAATGATGCGGTCTACCGGTTTGACCATCAGGTGTACGTCGATAGGTACCTGCACATGCGGGCGTATTGCCTCGCATATCATCGGGCCTATGGTCAGGTTGGGAACGTAATGGTTGTCCATCACGTCAAAGTGGATCATGTCGGCGCCGGCCGCGACGACATTGCGGACTTCTTCACCCAGGCGGGCGAAATCGGCGGACAGGATGCTGGGAGCGATGCGGTAAGTGGTCATGATGGTCAATAGCAATAAAGATGCGCTATTTTACCCTTGCGCGCAGATCAGGTCTTGCAATGGAGGTGCTTTTGGTGTGCAATGGGCTGATGTGCCTTTGCTAATTGACTGATCAATTAACTCACCAACAGAGCAGGGCGGCCAATTTATACAGGGTATACAAGGAATATTGAATGTCAGCATATGAAATGAACGTGTCGGTCGTGACACAGTATCTGGAAGAGCAGTCCGATCCGGACCACGGCAACTATGTGTATGCGTACACTATTACGATCAAGAATACCGGTTCGGTGGCGGCGCAGGTGATCTCTCGCCACTGGATCATTACCGATGCCAAGAACCGCAGCCAGGAAGTCAAAGGCCTGGGCGTTGTCGGCCATCAGCCCTTGCTGCAATCGGGCCAGGCTTTTGAATACACCAGCGGCACGTCATTCACGACGCCGCAGGGCAGCATGACGGGTACTTACTTTTGCGTGGCGGAAGACGGCCACCAGTTCAACGTGACGATACCGGAGTTCGTGCTGTCGCTGCCGCGCACGCTGCACTGAGCGCACTCACTACGCTCGCTTTATTTACTTATTGATCCTGTTTGGCTGGCGGGCCAGTGTTGGCGGAGGCCGCAGGATCAGTCTCCTTGTTGTCAGCGGATGGATGTGTCGGCGGCTGTTCCGGTTGTTTGCCCGAAAACATGGTCCACCATACAATAAAGATCAGCAAAAACATGGCCGTGCCGGCCTCAAGTCCCAATAACCACATAATTATCTTCCTGATGTTCAAATTTCCCGCAATTTTACCCGTACTCGCGATGGTCTTAGTAATTTCCGCCTGTACGACTCCGGTTTCACTCAAGGAAGCACCCAAAACGCCGCAGACTGCCACGCCTGTGGTACCGCCGGCGGTCAAGCCTCTGCCGCAGACATCGGCCAAGCCGAATGCGAATTTCAAGGCCGGCTCTTTTGCCGATCTGCCTGGCTGGGGTGCCGATGACTTGACCGAGACCTGGCCTGTGTTCATGGCATCCTGCAATGCGATGCGCTTCAAGCCAGAATGGAAGGAAGCATGCACAATCGCCAAGGATGTTGATGCCAAGGACGGCAATGCGATGCGCGTCTTTTTTGAGTCACTGTTCACGCCGTATCAGGTTATTAATCCTGATGGCAGCAACGAAGGCCTGATCACCGGCTATTACGAACCGCTGCTGCGCGGCTCACGCACGCGGGGCGGCGTGTATCAGACGCCTTTGTATCCAGTGCCGGCCGATCTGTTGACGGTGGACCTGGGCAGTATTTATCCTGAACTGAAGAATATGCGCTTGCGCGGACGTCTGGTTGGCAACAAGGTCGTGCCCTTTGCGTCGCGCGCCGATACCGAACAGGCGCTGGCGGGCAAGGAGATGCTGTGGGTGGATGATGCGGTAGAAGCCTTTTTCCTGCAGGTGCAGGGCTCGGGGCGTGTGTATTTTCCAGACACCAATGAAACCGTCCGTGTCGCCTATGCAGACCAGAATGGCTATCCGTACAAATCCATAGGCCGCTATCTGGTGGACAAGGGAGAGATGACAACCAGCCAGGCTTCTGCACAGGGCATCAAGGAATGGATAAAGCAAAATCCTACCCGCCAGAATGAACTGTTCAACAGCAACCCCAGCGTGGTGTTCTTCAAGGAAGAAAAACTGGCCGATCCGAGGATAGGGCCGAAAGGCGCGCAAGGTTTGCCGCTGACCGCGCAACGTTCTATTGCCGTCGACGCGCAGTTCCTGCCGCTGGGTGCGCCGGTGTTTTTGGCGACGACGCAGCCTAATAGCATGCAGTTGCTGCAAAAACTGGTGGTAGCGCAGGATACCGGTGGCGCGATCCGTGGTGCGGTACGGGCAGATTATTTCTGGGGCTTTGGCCCGGAAGCAGGCGAGCAGGCCGGGCGCATGAAGCAGCGCGGCCAGATGTGGCTGCTGCTGCCCAAGTCCTGAGTACTCTATATAGGTAGTGCCGCCGGAGCAGCACTATGTGCTGCTTATTGTGGCTTATTGCGGCTTATTTGCTGCGCTGGTCTACCACCCGCCTGGCCTTGCCGACGCTACGCTCTATGCCGCCAACCGGCACTACCGTCACGTCGGCAGAGGTGCCTATATAGGCTTTGATGTCATGCATCAGCGCCAGCCGGGCCGAAGCCGTTTCTGCATCGGCGGCGTCTGCTTTCACTTCTACCCGCACGGTCAGCACGTCCAGCGGGCCTTCCCTGGTCAGTACGCATTGATAGTGCGGTGACAGCGGCGCCTGCTTCAGGATCAGCTCTTCTATCTGTGTAGGGAAGAC
>JAYSKH010000427.1:0-17233 GCA_043726505.1 Undibacterium sp.
TCGCTCGGATCGCTGGTGGCCGGCATCGCGCACGAACTGAACACACCGATAGGCACCAGCGTCACCGTTACCAGCACGCTGCAGCAACATACCGACGAAATCATCCTGGAAATGAGCCAGGGTTTGCGGCGCTCGCGGCTGGAAGCCTATTTCCAGGATACCCGCACCGGCACCGACATCCTGATGCGCAACCTGAGCAAAGCGTCGGAGCTGGTCACCAGCTTCAAGCAGGTGGCGGTAGACCAGACCAGCGCCAACCGCCGCGTGTTTGCGCTGGATGAGATGGTGGCCGAGATAATACTGACCATGAGCCCGACGATACGCAAGACCCGGCACGACGTGGAATCGACAGTGCCGCCCAAGCTGGTGCTGGACAGCTATCCCGGTCCGCTAGGGCAGGTGCTGACGAACCTGATCAACAATGCATTCATCCACGGATTTGACGGCGACTACCGCGGCAAGGTCACCATCAGCGGCCGCAATGCCGGTGAGGATCTGGTGGAAATTACCGTCAGTGATGACGGCAGGGGCATTCCAGAACAAAACCTGGGCCGGATCTTTGATCCTTTCTTCACCACCAAGCTGGGGCAGGGCGGCAGCGGCTTGGGCCTGAATATCGTCTATAACCTCATTACCGGCGTACTGGGTGGGAATATCGTTGTCGACAGCGAAGCCGGCAAGGGTGCACGCTTTACGATTACCCTGCCGCAGGTGGCGTCGCAAGGCAGGCGCAGGTCGAGCGACCTGCTGTGACCTGCTGCGACCATGCGGCTGGCCCTGGAGGCAAGCCGCCGGCGGCAAAACGCCATTTGAAGCCATGTAATTTGCATTTTCTTGAATTTTTATAGTGGCGAAAAAAGCAAGCACTGGCGAACCTTGGCCTGCTTCTGGTACAGTCCCGCCATGAGCAAATTATCTTTAGACCGCATCCTGCAATCGCAGGGTTTCGGCACCCGCAAATACTGCCGTGAACTGATAGACGATGGTGAAGTCAGCATCGCTGGCGAAGTGATGACTGACTACAAGGCCACGCTGGAAACGGACGGCCTGAGCTTCAGCATTTTTGATGAGGAATGGCTGTACCGCGCGCACGTGTATATCGCGCTGAATAAACCTGCCAATTTTGAGTGTTCACGCAAGCCCAGCCACCACCCCGGCGTGCTGACCTTGCTGCCGGAGCAGCTCAGCTGGCGCGACGTGCAACCTGTAGGCAGGCTGGACCATGACACCACCGGCATGCTGCTGATGTCCGACGACGGCCCGTTTATCCATGCGCAATCTTCACCCAAGCGCCATATCCCCAAAGTTTACGTGGCCACCACGGCGGATGTCGTGGACGATGCGCTGATACAGAAGTTATTGTCAGGCGTGCAATTACATGACGAACCCGCGCCTCTGGCGGCGCAGATATGTCGGCAACTGGGTGAGCATGAACTGGAAATAGTGCTGGAGCAGGGCAAGTATCATCAGGTAAAGCGCATGCTGGCGGCTGCCGGCAATCATTGCGCGGCACTGCGCCGCACCGCCATTGGCAAGCTGACGCTGGAATCGTTAGGACTGGAAGAAGGCGAATGGTGTTATCTGGATGCAGAGCAGATGGCCCTGCTGGTGCCCGGCGAATAGTCGGCACTGGCTAACTGGCTACCCTTAATGGGATAGCCCTAGTAAACCGATGCCAGCCCTAATAAACCAATGCCATGCTCCTGCATGCGCTGAAATGCACGGAAACACGCCAGATCGTCTTTCCGTCGTATTTCCTGTGTATTTGCATTAAAATCAATGTCACATTTGCTAATGGCAACATTTTTCCGCCATAATCGGCAATTAATCCCTGTTTTTCATTTCTAAAGAACTGCGCACCTTCCCGAATTTCCATTGAGAATAAGGAGCAAGCATGCAAGTTATCGTTGTCGCCAATCCCAAAGGCGGTGTCGGCAAGAGCACTTTTGCCACTAATCTGGCCGGCTATTTTGCATCCCGCGGCCATCATGTGATGCTGGGCGATATCGACGTGCAGCAATCGTCGCGGACATGGCTGTCACTGCGCCCTGCAAGCCTGCCGCTGATAGCGCCTTGGGAGATAGCGGACGGGCACATCGCCAAGCCGCCCAAGGGCACCACGCATATGGTGCTGGATACGCCAGCCGGCCTGAAAGGGGCGAAGCTGGATGCGGCGCTGAAGATTGCGACCAAGGTCGTGGTGCCGCTGCAGCCGTCCATCTTCGATATCCTCGCCACCGAGGAGTTTCTGAACAAGCTGGTCAAACGCGAAGGCAGCTTTGAGGCTGGCGTGCTCGGCATGCGCGTGAACAGTCGCAGCCGCGCGGCAGACCAGCTAAGCCATTACGTGCAACAGCGCGGCTTGCCGGTGCTAGGCTACCTGCGGGATACGCAAAACTACATACAGCTGGCCGCCCACGGCGCGACCCTGTGGGATGTGGCGCCCTCCAAGGTGGAAAAAGACCTGGAGCAATGGCAGCAGGTTCTGCAGTGGATAGAAAAATAATTGAGTAGTGGAGAAAAGTAGTAAAACTGCACTCTATTGATGCAGAAAACCGGAATTTATTTCCATCCGGTATCCAAGTCACTATAATGCTGCCTGCCACGAGGGGATTTTCCCTTGTGTTATCAAAGGCTTAGCTTATGCACCATACGATTTTCGATACCCCCATTGTCAATGCTGTCATGTACTGGTTTTCCATCGGCATGTTGCGGCTATTGGGCTGGAAGGTGGATGGCACGGCGCCTGCTGAGCCTAAATATGTGATGATCGCCGCGCCGCATACCAGCAACTGGGATTTCCCCGTCACGCTGATGGTGGCGTTTGCCATGCGCCTGAGGCTGTACTGGATGGGCAAGCAAAGCCTGTTTCCGCCTGTGCTGGGTGGGGTGATGCGGTGGCTGGGCGGCATCGCCGTCAACCGTGCTAAAGCGGGCAATATGGTGCAAGGCACTGTCGATGCATTCAACGCCGCGCCTACACTGGCGGTGCTGCTGCCGCCGGAAGGCACGCGCGGTAAGGTCACACACTGGCGCACTGGGTTTTACTATATTGCGCTGGGCGCAAAGGTGCCTATTGCGCTGGGCTATCTGGATTTCAAACGCAAGGTTGGCGGCATCGGCCGCATGTTTTATCCTACCGGGGATCTGGAAGCCGATATGGCTGAGATACAGAAATTTTACGCTGGCATCACCGGCAAGAATCCGCAGCACTTCAGCGCCGACAATATACAGGCGCGCGGCGATTAGTCTTTTTGCGGTGCCCATAATGAAAAAGAGCCTTGCGGCTCTTTTTTGCTTTAAGGCTGCATTATTGCGGCGTCCACTGCAGCGGTTTGCCCGCAGCGTCCGTTACCGTCATCATTTCCTTGAACACGCGCGCCTGTATGCTGTCCGGCAGGCGTACCAGGTCCACGCTGTTGACCAGGTGGTCGCCGTTCATGAAGCACCAGGTGAAAAATTTTAGTGCCGCGATGGTTTTTTCCGGATTGGCGGCTGTCTGCGGCATCATCACAAACGTACCCATCGAGATTGGCCATGTGGTAGCGCCCGCCTTGTCGGTCAGCATTTCTTCAAAGCTGCCCTTGGTTTTCCAGCCGCTGTTGTTCAATGCTGCCTCAAAGGCGGCGGCGGATGGCGCCAGGAACTTGCCATCGCGGTTTTTTAGTGAAGCATAGTCGAGTTTGTCTTGCAACACGTAGTTATAGTCGATATAGCTGATTGAAAAAGGCGTCTTGCGGACGGCGGCGGAGATCGCGCCGCTGCCTTTGATCTGGGTCAGCTCTTCATGCCACTTGATGGTGAAGTTCTTGCCGTAGGCAGTCTGCCAGTTGCCGTTGACCTTGCTCAGGTAGTCGGTGAAATTATAGGTGGTGCCAGAACCATCCTGGCGCACGATGACGGTAATGGGCTTGCGCGGCAGGCGCAGTGCAGGGTTCAGCGCGGCGATGGCGGCATCGTCCCAGGAGCTGATCTTGCGCGCAAAAATATCGGCCAGCACCTCACCTGTCAGCTTCAGTTCACCGGTCTTTATACCGGGCAGGTTGACCACCGGCACTACGCCGGAGATCGCGGACGGGAACTGGATCAGCTTGTCCTGCTTCAGGTCTGCGCTGGCCATTGCGACGTCGCTGGCACCGAAATCCACACTTTTTGCCTTGATCTGCTTGATGCCTGCGGAAGAACCTACCGGCTGGTATTCCAGCGTGGTTCCAGCCTTTTTGCTATAGGTTTCTGCCCATTTGTTATACAGCGGCGCAGCCGCAGAGGAGCCGGCGCCGCTGACAGGCGCCGCAAGGGCCGCGGAGGATACAGTGGCGGCAAGAGCGGCGGACAGGGCAAGAGAAAGAAATCGGGGCATGGAAATATCGGCGGAAGAAGCGTTTTGTAAAAATTGGTTGCTTCATTGCAACGAATTTGTTTGGCGGCATTATAGCGCCGAATCGTTACCAGAGCTTGCAAATACAGTGGCTGTCGATTTTTTGCCTACCCCGAAATCATATGGCATCCGGCGCCACTGCGCAGCTTTGGCCGGAGGTGAGGGCAGAATATGGCCGCCATACATTACACAGTAGCCGTCGCGCAGCAGCAGCGACAGACGGACAAAACGCATGGTGCAGGGGGGCTTTGCCGGATTTCCGTTTTTAACTTGAACGTTCTCGTAATGGGCATGTCACATCAAGACTTTAATCTACGGACAATTTGCGGATTCGGTCAAATTTTTTATCCGATATGAATTGAATAAATAAGGAATAGATAAAGAACGGATCAGGAATAGATCAAGTGGGCGGAATGATGCCTTGCTTAATTGGAATAAATTGTTTATATTATTTATGTATTTCATCATAGGAGAATCATATGGCAACTACGCCAGTGAAAAAAGTCGCAGCAAAAACCAAGGCCCCGGTTGTTCCAGCGAAGAAGATCGTCGCTGCGGCCGCAAAGGCTCCTGCTGCCAAAGCAGCTAGTACAAGCGCCGCTAAACCGGCTGTTGCCGGCAAGGCAGTCGTAAAAACGGTTAAAAAGCCGGTTGCAGCGGTCAAGCCTGTGGCCACTAAAGCAGTGCCGGCCAAGCCTGTAGCGGCAAAACCTGCTGTATCTGCAGCAGCTGCAGCAGCCGCAAGCAAGGAAAAACCACGGAAAGCCAAACTGGTGCGCGACAGCTTCACCATGCCGGAATCCGAGTATGAAGTGCTGAGCCAGGTCAAGAAAGCCTGCATCAGCGCTGGTGTGGAAGTGAAAAAGAGCCAGCTGCTGCGCATAGGCCTGGTATTGCTGAAAAAGACCGATGTTGCTGCTCTGAAAAATCTGATTGCCGGCCTGGAACCGCTGAAAGCGGGCCGCCCGAAGAAAGAAAAGTGATTCCTTAACAGGACTCTCTGCAAAGGCTTGATGAAGGCCTTTTTGCATCCACAACAGCCTGCATTTGCAGGCTGTTGTTTTTTGTGGATGTCATCAAACCGACATGGAATTGTCATATTGCCGAAGTAATCGAAAGTTAATCTTCGTCCGTGAACATAAGGCACATAGACTTAGAGGACCACGAATGAGATTACTCACCATCCCTGCTGATGCGAACCCCAGTTTTTCCAAACTCAGTCTCAGCCTTGCCAGCACTGCCAAGGAAGTCAAGGAAGTGCAGCGCCTGCGCTACAAGGTCTTTATTCAATCGATGGGCCTGTCTGCACTGGTCAATCCCGAAGGCCTGGACAAGGATGAGTTTGACGAGCATTGCGACCATCTGATCGTCCGCGACACCAAGACCCTGAAAGTAGTCGGCACCTACCGCATCCTGAGCCCGAATGGCGCTCGCCAGGTAGGCCGCTATTATTCCGAAACAGAATTCGACCTGTCCCGTCTGGAAAATATTCGCGGCAGCATCGCTGAAGCCGGCCGCGCCTGCATCCATCCGGACTACCGCAGCGGCGCCGTCATCATGTTGTTGTGGGCCGGCCTGGCCGCCTACATGCAGCGTGAGCGCTGTACCTATCTGATAGGCTGCGCCAGCATCAGCCTGGCCGATGGTGGCCATAATGCGGCAGCGATCTACCGCAACTTTAAAGAGAATGATTTCTCGCCGCTGGAATACCGGGTCAAGCCGCACCTGCCTTTCCCTATCGACGATATGGACACCGGCGTGGATGCACGCATTCCCCCACTGCTGCGCGGTTACCTGCGCGCCGGCGCCTGGGTGTGCGGCGAACCGGCCTGGGATCCTGATTTCCATAGTGCAGATCTGTTTGTGATGCTGCCTCTGGCAAACCTGGACAACCGATATGCGAAGCACTATGGTACAGAGGAGAAACCACAGTGAGACCAGCCGACCAGTTCCTTGACAAGAAATTCCTGAAGACCAGCAAGAAAGACATCATACGTTTCCGCACCATCTGGATTTCGGATGTGCATCTGGGAACGACAGGCTGCCAGGCAGCGCGTCTGCTGGAATTTTTACAAGCAACTGAGTCGGATACTTTATACCTGGTCGGCGACATCGTCGATGGCTGGCAGCTGAAACGCCGCTGGTACTGGGACCAGGTACACAATAACGTCGTACAGACGGTATTGAAAAAAGCCAAGAAGGGCACTGACGTCATCTTCGTGCCCGGCAACCATGATGAGGCAGTACGCCAGTTCATCGACCTGGATTTCGGCGGTATCAAGATCCGCGATGAGCTCGTGCATACGACTGCGCAAGGCAAGCGCATGCTGGTGCTGCACGGCGACCGGTTCGACGGTGTCATCGCCTGCGCCAAGTGGCTGGCCTATGTTGGCGATAATCTGTACACCGTCATCCTGAAGTTCAACCAGCTGTTTAACAACTGGCGCGCCCGCGCCGGTCTGCCTTACTGGTCGCTGTCGCAATACCTGAAACTGAAGGTCAAGAATGCGGTCAGCTACATCACTTCATTTGAAGATGCGCTGGCTGACGAAGCGCGCAAAAAAGGTCTGGACGGCGTTATCTGCGGCCATATCCACAAACCTGAAATCCGGGACATCGGCGGCGTCCTCTATTGCAACGATGGTGACTGGGTGGAAAGCCTGTCGGCGCTGGTGGAAGAGGCAAGCGGCGAACTGCGCCTGGTAACGTGGCAGGACATCATGCAGCGCAGCCTTTCGGTAGCGGCTACCGAAGAAGTGCTGGAGCCTGCGCTGCACGCCTGATCTATTTTCGGGGTTATTTCCTGCAGAAGTATCGCTTGCAGGCCTGCTCAGCCTCCCCGGCTTGTTGCTGTCTCGCCGGTTATTTGACCACCAGATCCGGCGACATGATCGCTTTCAGGTAAGTCTGCAACTCATTCTCGCGCAGCTTTTGCGTAATCCACCATACATTGCCCTTGCGGACCGCACATTCCTGATGCGGCGTGCCAAGCACCTGCGCGGCCACGAGGCCCAGATAGGGCTGGTGGCCGACGATGAGTACCGGCTCACGGCTGTTGGGCCAGTTGGCGGCGCTTAATACATCTTCGATACTGGCATCAAGTCCCAGTTCAGGCAGGGTCTTGAATTTTCTTTGCAAGTGGGCCACGGTTTCCTGTGTACGCATTGCGGGGCTGACCAGGATGCGGCAGGTTTCAGGCAGATTGCTGTCCAGCCAGCGCGCCATCTTGGCAGCCTGCTTCTGGCCCTTGCTGGTCAGTTTGCGCCCGACATCTGGCGCATCTAGCTCACCTTCTTCTGCTTCTGCGTGGCGCCACAGTATCAGTTCCAATTATTGCTCCTCCGACAGCGAACCCAGCATCTGCATCAGGTACTGCTGCGCGCAAAAGCTTTGTTGCTTGCCCCTGACTTTCTTGCGGTGATATTCGCCGGCAGAATCCAGCACCCAGGCGTTGACGTTATCTTTCAGGTAGGGTTCCAACCCTTCACTGATCACGCGTTTTTTCTGCGTCTTTTCCAGCACGGGGAAAGCCACTTCGATGCGCCGGAAAAGGTTGCGGTTCATCCAGTCTGCGCTGGCAAGATAAACGTCATGCTGCAGGTCATTGCGGAAATAATAGATGCGGCTATGTTCAAGGAAGCGGCCGATGATGGAGCGCACGCGTATATTTTCCGACAGTCCCGGCACGCCGGGGCGCAGCGCGCAGGCGCCACGGATAATCAGGTCTATTTTCACGCCATCAGCGGATGCGGCATACAGCGCACGGATCACCGATTCGTCCAGCAGCGCATTCATCTTGGCGATGATGCGGCCGGGCCGGCCCGATTTGGCGATCTTGGCTTCATTGCGGATGGCCTTGATAATCTGCGGCTGCAGCGCAAACGGAGCCAGCCACAGGTAATCGAGTTTCTTCGGTTTGGTCAGGCCGGTCAGGTGGATGAAGATCTCGTTGACCTCCGCCGCCAGCTCCGGATGCGCGGTCAGCAGGCCGAAATCGGTATAGAACTTGGTCGTTGACGGGTGATAGTTGCCGGTGCCGAGGTGGGCATAATGGCGCAGTACGCCGCCTTCTTCACGGCGGATGACCAGCGCCAGCTTGGCATGCGTCTTCAGGCCGACCACGCCGTACACGACCTGGGCGCCGGCCCTTTGCAGCTTGTCGGCCCAGTTGATATTGGCTTCTTCGTCAAAACGGGCCATTAGTTCGACGATGACGGTCACTTCCTTACCTTGCCGGGCCGCCACGATCAGCGCTTCCATCAGGTCGGAATTCATGCCGGTGCGGTAGATGGTCTGCTTGATGGCGACCACGCAAGGGTCCACTGAGGCTGAACGGATGAAATCGATAACGGTCTGGAAAGGCTGGAAAGGGTGGTGCAGCAGGATGTCCTGCTTGTTCAGCAAGGTAAAGATGTCGGAATGCGCATATTTGCCGTTGGCCTTGGCGGTGAACGGCGGAAAGCGCAAATTGGGCTGCTTGACGTGGTCCACCAGCTCCGACAGGCGCACCATATTAACCGGGCCGTCCACCGGATACAGTCTGTCCCTGTCCAGTGAAAACTGGGCCAGCAAAAAGTCGGACAGGTTTTCCGGGCAGTTCTTGGCGACTTCCAGCCGCACAGCGACGCCGAATTGGCGGCTTTGCAGTTCCCCCTGCAGGGCCTGGCGCAGGTTTTTCACTTCCTCTTCATCTACCCACAGGTCACTGTCGCGTGTGACGCGGAATTGTGAATAGGACAGCACGTCACGGCCATTAAACAGGTCAGCGATGTGCGCGTGAATGATAGAGGATAGCAGGCACAGCGCGATGCCGCCGTCTGACAGATGGTCGGGCAGGCGAATGACGCGCGGTAAAACGCGCGGCGCCTTAACGATGGCAATCGCCGTGCCGCGGCCAAAGGCATCCTTGCCGGCCAGCGACACAATAAAATTGAGACTCTTGTTAACTACCTGCGGGAAGGGGTGCGCCGGGTCCAGGCCGATCGGTGTCAGCAGCGGACGCACTTCGCGCTCGAAATAGGCTTTGACCCACGCCCTTTGGGCTTCGTTGCGGTCATTGTGGCGCAGCAGGTGGATGCCGTGTTCAGACAGCTGCGGCAGGATTTCCTGATTCAGCACCGCATACTGGCGCGCTACCAGTTCATGACATTCCTTGGCGATGCGGCTCAGTGTCGCCAGAAAGGCGGGGTGTTCCGCCAGTTCGCCATCGATGGTGTTTTGCGCCAGCAGGCTGGCGACCCTGACTTCAAAGAATTCATCCAGGTTGCTGCCAACGATGCACAGGTAGCGCAGGCGTTCCAGCAGCGGCACATTCTTGTCTTCGGCCTGGGCCAGCACGCGCCAGTTAAACGCGATCTGCGACATCTCGCGGTCCAGAAAAATGACGGAACGCGATAATTCACTGGGCGCGGAGATTGTGACAAGGCCGGCTTTCGCAGGCGTTTCTTGTTTTTCTGCTTCTGCTTCCAGCGGCATTTTATCTACATCTTCTTGTTGCATAGGTACTCACATGTCATAAAGGCGCTTGGTTCTTTCTGTCCGGCGATCTGGATACCCTACTATATATAGCGTAAAGCATTGTAAGGATGATCTATGACAAGTATGTGACATTAAAAATTACTAAAAAACCAATTATTTCATGGATCTGCAATATACGTCATAATCCTGTCATATTAGTTTTGTACAGTTCGCTTCGTGTTACTGATGTCATATTATTTAACCCTGAGGTGAATATGCAATTCAATCAAGTTATGAAATCGCTGGTTATAGCCATCGGTGCAGCCGTATCCTTCTCCGCAGCACACGCTGCCGACATTACTGGTGCAGGCGCTACTTTCCCTTACCCTATCTATGCCAAATGGGCCGAAGCTTACAAAAAAGCAACAGGCAATGGCCTGAACTACCAGTCTATCGGTTCTGGCGGCGGCATCAAGCAGATTAAAGCCAAAACAGTGGATTTCGGTGCTTCCGACATGCCTCTGAAAGCAGAAGAACTGGAAGCTGAAGGCCTGGCACAGTTCCCAGCCATCATCGGCGGCGTGGTTCCTGTTGTGAATATTGACGGCATTGAAGCCGGCAAAATGAAGCTGACTGGCGATCTGCTGGCTGGCATCTACATGGGCAAGATCACTAAATGGAATGCGCCTGAAATCGCTGCTGTCAACGCCGGCCTGAAACTGCCAGCAGAAGACATCACCGTTGTTCACCGTTCCGACGGATCCGGCACAACCTTCGTATGGACTGACTACCTGAGCAAAGTCAATGGCGAATTCAAAACAGCCGTTGGTTCCAGCACAGCCGTTAAATGGCCAGTCGGCCTGGGCGGAAAAGGTAACGAAGGCGTTGCAGCCAACGTACAGCGTATCAAAAATTCCATCGGCTACGTTGAGTACGCTTATGTGAAGAAAAACAAAATGACTTACACACTGGTCAAAAATCTGGACGGCAACTTCGCAGTACCTGACGACGACAACTTCAAATCGGCAGCTGCTGGCGCTGAATGGGCAAAAACTCCAGGCATGGGCGTCATCCTGACAAACCAGCCAGGCAAGGCTACATGGCCTATCTCCAGCGCTTCCTTCATCCTGATGCACAAATCGCAGGCTGACGCAGCGAAAGGCAAAGAAGTGTTGAAGTTCTTCGACTGGTCCTTCAAAAACGGTGGTGCAATGGCTGCAGAACTGGACTACGTTGCTCTGCCACCAGCAGTAACAAAAATGATCGAAGACGGCTGGAAAGCACAGATCAAGGATTCGTCCGCCAAGGCAATCTGGTAATCGCGTTTTTCCCTTCGTAATATGATCGACAGCGACCCTGCACCGTTAGTTGCAGGGTCGCCTCTTTTGTTGGATATCTGTCCATGAATGCTCAACAACCGTCAACAACTATGTCAGCTTCCCAGCCAACTCAAACAAATCAAGATTCTTCGCTCGACAAGCAGTCGAATGCGGCGAGAGAGTCCCAGGTGGATATGGCTGCGGTCATGCGCAAGCAGCAATTCCAGGACTGGATCTTCCATAAGCTGACCTTCTTTTTTGCCTTGAGTGTTTTGCTGGTTCTGATCGGCATCATCATTTCCCTGTTTATCGGCGCAATTCCCGCAATGCGTGAATTCGGCCCTGCATTTATCTGGACCATAGAATGGGATCCAGTCAACGACAAATTCGGCGGTCTGATCGCCATCTTCGGCACACTGGCGACTTCGCTGGTGGCGCTGGTTATCGCTTTCCCTGTCAGCTTCGGCATTGCGCTGTTCCTGACTGAAATTTGCCCTCCGTGGCTGAAACGCCCGCTTGGCACCGCCATCGAACTGCTGGCTGGCGTGCCTAGTATCATCTACGGCATGTGGGGCTTGTTTGTGTTTGCACCGCTGTTTGCTACCTATGTACAGCCTGCGCTGGCCGCAACCCTGGGTAACGTACCTGTTCTGGGCGCACTGTTTTCCGGCCCGAAAATCGGTATCGGCATTCTGGCGGCAGGCATTATCCTGGCCATCATGATCATTCCGTTCATCGCATCAGTGATGCGCGACGTGTTTGAAGTGGTGCCGGCGGTACTGAAAGAATCCGCCTACGGCCTGGGTTGCACCAAATGGGAAGTAGTCCGCAAGATCGTGCTGCCTTACACCAAGGTCGGCGTGGTCGGCGGCGTCATGCTCGGACTGGGCCGCGCGCTCGGCGAGACGATGGCCGTTACTTTCATGATCGGCAATGCCCATGCGATTTCCTGGTCGCTGTTCGCGGCAGGCAACAGTATCGCCTCGACGCTGGCAAATGAATTTGCCGAAGCGGAATCGACGCTGCACGTGTCTTCACTGTTCCTGCTGGGCCTGATCCTGTTTGTCATCACATTTATCGTCTTGTCCGCTGCCAAGCTGCTGTTGCTGGGCCTGAGTAAAAAAGAAGGTGCAAAATGAACGAATCCGCGAATAATCCCGTTTATAAAAGGCGTCTGCTGCAGCACAAGCTGGGCATCGCGCTGTCGTCCATCGCCATGGCGCTGGGCGTGTTCTTCCTGATGTGGATCCTGTTCACATTGCTGATCAAGGGTTTCAGCGCGGTCAATCTGGCCATGTTTACAGATACGACGCCGGCTCCCGGCAGCGACGGCGGCGGCTTGATGAATGCGATCGTCGGCAGCCTGTTGATCGTGGTTAGTGCCACTGTCATCAGTACGCCTATCGGCATCCTGGCCGGCATCTACCTGGCAGAATACGGTGAATCCAACCGTTTCAGTGACGTGACCCGCTTCGTGACGGACATCATGCTGTCGGCGCCATCCATCGTTATCGGCCTGTTCGTGTATGCGCTGTATGTGGCGCAGGTCAAGCACTTCTCCGGCTGGGCCGGTAGCCTGGCAATTTCGCTGATCGCTATCCCTGTCGTTGTGCGCACCACCGACAATATGCTGGCACTGGTGCCGACTAGCCTGCGTGAAGCTGCTTTTGCACTCGGCGCGCCGCGCTGGAAAGTCGCCTTGCTGATACGCATACGCGCCGTCAAGGCCGGTATAGTTACTGGTGTGTTGCTGGCAGTAGCACGTATCTCCGGCGAGACTGCGCCTTTGCTGTACACCGCACTGAACAACCAGTTCTTCAGCGCCGACATGAACAAGCCGATGGCCAACTTGCCGAACGTGATCTTCCAGTTCGCAATGAGCCCTTACGACAACTGGCGTTCGCTGGCCTGGGGTGGCGCATTACTGATTACCTTCAGCGTGCTCGGCCTGAACATCCTGTCCCGCACCTTATTTAGCCAAAAAGTTCAAAATTAATTTCCTGGAAAAACACGATATGTCTACTCCAAATACTACGCAGAACAAGATGTCCATCGAAATTTCAGGCTTGAATTTTTTCTATGGCGCCACTCGCAGCCTGAAGGATATCAACCTCAATATCCACGACAAGAAAGTTACCGCTTTCATCGGCCCGTCCGGCTGTGGCAAATCCACGCTGCTGCGCACGCTGAACCGCATGTACGATCTGTACCCCGGCCAGCGCGCCGAAGGCAAGATCATGTACAACGGCCGCAATATTCTTGACCCAGGCCAGGATATCAACCTGCTGCGCGCCAAGGTCGGCATGGTGTTCCAGAAACCGACACCTTTCCCGATGTCGGTCTACGACAATATCGCTTTCGGTGTGCGTTTGTATGAGAACCTGCCAAAAGGCGAGATGGACGAGCGCGTTGAATGGGCTCTGAAAAAAGCGGCGCTGTGGACCGAAGTCAAGGACAAGCTGAACAAGAGCGGCCTGTCATTGTCAGGCGGCCAGCAGCAGCGCCTGTGTATCGCCCGCGGTGTATCCGTTAAACCGGAAGTGCTGTTGCTGGATGAACCGACATCGGCGCTGGACCCTATTTCGACCGTCAAGATCGAAGAGCTGATCACCGAGCTGAAAGAAGATTACACAATCGCCATCGTGACGCACAATATGCAGCAAGCGGCACGCTGCTCCGACTACACTGCCTATATGTACCTGGGCGAGCTGGTCGAATTTGGCGAGACTGACCATATCTTCATGAACCCGATGAAAAAAGAAACCCAGGATTACATTACCGGTCGCTTTGGTTAATCCGGACTTACGGTAAACCAACGTACAACTAACTGACTTTAGAAAATTAGGAGAACCTTGTGACTGGCGAACATTCTTCAAAACAGTATGACATGGACCTGGAAACCATCCGTTCCAAGGCTTTATTGATGGGCGGCCTGGTGGAAAGCCATTTTCACGATGCGATGTCCTGCTTCAGGACCGGCAACGTGGCCCAGGCAGAAATCGTGATCAAGTCGGACGAGGAAGTCAATCGTCTGGAAGTATCGCTGGACGATATGTGCAGCCACCTGATCGTTAAGCGCCAGCCTGCAGCAAATGACCTGCGTACGGTTGTAGCAACCGGCAAGGTGATTACCGATCTGGAACGCATAGGCGATGAATCGACCAAGATCGCCCGTATCGCCAGGGATTCGCAGGTCAATCGCAAGAACGCGGCGCTGCTGAACGGCTATGACACCGTGCGCGCGCTGGCTGCCAGCGTAGGCGAAATGCTGCACCAGGCACTGGATGCATTTGCACGGCTGGATGAGAAGCAGGCTATCAAGCTGATCGCACAGGATGCACTGATCGACAGCGATTTCCGCTCCATCATGCGTAACCTGATCACCTTCATGATGGAAGATCCAAGCACGATTTCTTCGTCGCTGGATACCTTGTGGATTGCAAAGGCGATAGAACGCATCGGCGACCATTCCAAAAATATCGCAGAGCACGTGATCTACATCGTCGAAGGCAAGGACATCCGCCATTCCGACTATGTGGCTACGAAGCAGGAACAGATCAATTAATTTTACGAAAGCCTTTTAGCATGGCGGGGCAGCACGCACGCTTTGATAAAGGTCGAAAATAATGGCAGCTGACAAAACTACTATCCTGATTGTTGAAGATGAGCCGGCGATTGTCGAGCTCGTTACCTTTAGTTTGCGGGCGGCAGGCTGGAATACGTTTTCTGTCAACAATACCGCCGAAGCCTGGGAATTCATCCAGCGCCGCACGCCGCAGCTGATTCTGCTGGACTGGATGCTGCCGGACCAGAGCGGCTTGCGCTTGTTGTCCAAGATCCGTTCCGACCGCCAGTTCAATGAAATGCCGGTCATCATGCTGACGGCCAAGAGCATGGAAGAAGACAAGATCGCCGGCCTCGACCATGGGGCTGACGATTACGTTACCAAACCATTCTCACCGCGTGAGCTGACGGCCCGCATCAAGGCGCTGCTGCGCCGCAAGAGCCCGGAGCATGCGCAGGCTGCGCTGACGGCAGGTGCGGTGATACTGGACCCGGTCAGCTGCACGGTAAAAATCGATGAACAGAAAGTGGACATCGGCCATGCCGAATACAAGCTGCTGAAGTTCTTCATGGCGCACCCTGAACGTGTCTTTTCCCGCAGCCAGCTGCTGGACAAGGTGTGGGGCGATCACGTTGTCATCGAAGAGCGTACCGTTGACGTGCACGTATTGCGTTTGCGCAAGGTATTGAAAAATGCCGAGTCGCTGATCAAGACCGTGCGCAGCGTCGGCTATATGCTGTCAGAGAAATAAACCGTTTTCCTGCTCTTTCCGCTAAGGCCCGGAGCAAGGGAAACGTGGCGTTGCGGCATCGCCGCCATCGCCAGCGGGGCCGGGCAAGAGTAGTATGGCAATGCAGTGCTCTGGCCCTTTCCCTTAATTCTGCACCGTTCCCGATCGCGCCATGGCGACAGCCTGTTTCCAGGCCAAGTTTGAAGTTTCAAGGTATTCATTCATGCATCCTCACCTCCTGTTTTGGGTTCCCGCTATTGTCCGCATGATCGTCGTGCTGATAGGCGGCGCTCTGGTATGGTTTTTTGTCGGCCCTATGTGGGGGCTTTCGGCGGCGCTGGTAGGCATGATAGGCCTGATCGTCGTGCAGCTTTCCTATCTGCTGCGGCTGGCCGACTGGCTGGATAATCCCAGCAGTGTGCGGCTGCCGGACGGCTGGGGTGCGTGGACCGAAATATTCTCGCGGCTGTATCGCCTGCGCCGCGGCGACGAAAAAAACCAGGCTGAGCTGGCAGAATGGCTGGCCCGCTTCAGGCAGGCAATGACGCTGCTGCCGGACGGCGTTGTCATCATGGATGACGTGCTGTTCCTGGAATGGTGCAACCCGGCCGCGGAAAAGCACCTGGGCCTGAGCCTGAGCAAGGACAAGGGCATGCGCGTGACCAACCTGGTGCGCAGCCCCGAGTTCATGGACTACATCATCCTTGGCCGTTATGAAACGCCGCTGACGCTGGCCTTCCGCGACCGCAAGCTGATCGTCCACATCATCCCTTTTGAAAACCGCAGGCAGATCCTGGTCACGCATGACATCACCGAATCCGAACGCATAGACATGATGCGGCGCGACTTCATTGCCAATGCCTCGCATGAACTGCGCACGCCGCTGACGGTGATTAACGGCTTCCTGGAAATCGCATCGATGGAGCCTAATCTGGACGCGCAGATCCGCCTGTCGCATCTGAAGCTGATGACGGAGCAGGGCGAACGCATGCAGCGGCTGGTGGAAGACATGCTGACGCTGACGCGGCTGGAATCGATGGATCACCCGGTACGGCCCGAAGCCGTCAACATGCAGGTGCTGCTGGAAAAAATCCTGCAGGAAGCGCATGCGCTGTCTGCCGGCCGGCATGACATCACGCTGGAAGTGGAAGGCCCGGATATCCTCGGCAGCACCGACGAGATTCGCAGCGCGCTGATCAATCTGGTGACCAACGCCATACGCTATACGCCGGAGAAGGGCGCGATCAAGCTGATCTGGAAAAACTCTGCGCAGGGGCCCAAGTTCATCGTGCAGGACACCGGCATAGGCATCAGCGCCGAGCACATCTCACGGCTGACCGAGCGCTTCTACCGTGTCGACAAGAGCCGCTCGCGCGAAACGCAGGGCACAGGGCTGGGTCTGGCGATCGTCAAGCACGTGTTGCTGCGGCACAAGGCGAATCTGTCGGTAGAGTCCACGCCGGATGTCGGCAGCAAGTTTTGCGTGCAGTTTCCGGTGAGCGCCGTGGCGCCGGTGGAAATGCTGGTCGGATAGAGTTAACGGGTTGGCCGGCAACGAGTTTGACGTTTGTTTGACGGAAGTCGGTGCAGTACACTGGCGTTATTACACTTTACCGCGCCCCGGTTTGGTAGGCTGGGCTAATGCCTTACCAGCCCAGCATTCTCAAAAATCAACAGCACATTTTTATTCGACGGCCAGTGGTCAAGCGAAGAACGCTGGGCAGATGAAGCGCTTGCCCAGCCTACGATGTGCGACGCGTTGTGCTATTTTTTGGCTCCAAGCT
>JAYSKH010000428.1:0-5879 GCA_043726505.1 Undibacterium sp.
CAGGCTGAAGATTGACCGGGCCTTTGTCAACGAGATCAAGGATGCGTCCAGTGATGCGAGCATTGCGAAGATGGTCATCCAATTGGGCCAGAACCTGGGCTTGTCGGTGATTGCCGAGGGCGTGGAGAGCGAACTGCAGGCGCAACGGCTGCGCACCTTTGGCTGCCATCTGGCGCAGGGGTATTTGTTTGCCAAACCCATGACCAGGGAGGATTTGCATGCCTGGTTGGAAAAGCAGGCGCTTTGAATTCACACCGACTCCACCCGCTACCGCATGCTAGGCCTTTTCCATGACAGATGACGAGAAGACTGCCGGAATACCGGACAGACTCCAGTCTGTACCAAAAAAACTCATTTATTCCGCAATAGCCAGCCTGGTTCTGACCGGCTTGGCGGCTGCCGCCTGCGCGGTGGTCCGTGCCATGCCGGATGACACTGCCTCCTTGTTGTATACCGCGATTATGGTGCTGGCCGTGGCCGCGTTTGCCTGCATGCGCGTGTTTTGGAAAAGCCTGGGCGGGATGCTGGCAGTCTCTCGGCCTTCCCCGGCAGAACGGGCGGCTTTACAGCAAACAACTGCTGCAGTGTCGCCCGCAACCCAAACAAAGGAAACTGAAACGGAGGCCAGACAACGGCAGTATGCGGAAGAAAACCGCAAGCTGGCACTGGTCGTCAATCTGACCAATAACGTAGTCATGATCACCAATCCGCTGGCGGAGCTGGAGTGGGTGAATCCAGCCTTTACTACCGTCACCCAGTACACGCAGGAAGAAGTTCTGGGCCGCAAGCCGAATGACTTCATGCTTGGCCCAGACACCGATCAGGAAACCGTGCGGTTCATGACCGACAAGATCAGACAGGGCCAGGGATTCCGCGATGTAGAAATTTTGAATTACACACGGGATGGACAGCCGTTCTGGCTGATACTGGAAATCCAGCCTGTGCTGGATGAAAGCGGCCGCCTGCAGCACTTCATCGCCGTCGGCACCGACGTGACCAAGCCGAAACAGTATGAGATTGCATTACGTATCTCGGAATCAAAATTCTCCAGCGCTTTCCGCTGCGTGCCGGACGCCATATCAATCACCCGCGTCCACGATTCCCGCATCATGGAGATCAACGATACGTATGAACGTGTTGTCGGCTACAGCCGCGCAGAAACGATAGGCAAAACCTCGCTGGAACTTGATTTTTGGCCGAGTCGCGCCGAACGCGAAAAACTTGGCGAGCAGGTGCATAAGCACGGCATCGTCACCGACTTCCCTACCCGCCTCAAAGTCAAGTCCGGCCAGATCCGCGATTTCCTGTTCAGCTCGACCTCTTTTACGGTGGACGGCGAAGAGTATTTCCTGACCAGCGTGCGCGACGTCACTGAACAAAAGAAAATAGAAAAACAGAAAAGCGAACTGGACCGTGCATTGCTGAAACTGGCGCAGGGTGCGCAAGCCAAGGACAGGGAAAGCTACTTTGACATTCTGGTTGCCGACCTGGCGGCGGCACTGGGCGTGGACCGTGCATTCCTCGGTCTGCGGGTGCCGCACACGCCGGACAAGCTGCGCTCCATTGCCAATTATCAGCACGGAAAACCGGCTGGCAACCAGGAATACTCGTATCTTGGCACGCCGTGCGAAAGCATCATGGGCGGCACCATTACTATCTTTCCGCACTCTGTTGCCGGACTCTTCCCTAAAGACCATGCGCTGACGGAGCAAGGGTGGGAAGCTTATGCCGGCGCCCCTATCCATGACACGATGGGCAATATCATCGGCGTGCTGAACATCATGAACAAGCAGCCGCTGGAAAACCCGGAACTCGCCAAGACGCTGCTGGAAGTATTCAGTGAGCGGGCATCCACGGAACTGGAAAGAAAACGCTCGGAAGAGGCACTGAAGATCAGTGAGAAAAGGTTCTCCAATATCTTCAACAACTCGCCCACGGCAATGACGGTATCGCGCTTGGCCGACTACCGCGTGGTGGACGTCAACAAGGCATTTGAAACGCTGTTCCTGCGTCCACGCGTGGCGCTGCTGGAAAAAACGGCGCTGGATGTCGGCATGTACAGCGATGTCGCCGACAGGAGCCAGATGCTGAAAATACTGCGCACCAAGGGCATGATCTCGAATTTCGAAGCCTGGATGCGCCGCGGCGATGGCAGCAAAGCGCTGATGCAGTTATACGGCAATGTGTTTACCGACCCTGCAGGCGAAAAATACATGATCGTTGCCTTTGAAGATGTCACCGAGCGCCGCGCCATTGAGGCAGAAGTCAAGGCGCTCAACGTCAACCTCGAAGACCGCGTGTATGAGCGCACCAACTCGCTGCAGCAGGCCAACCAGGCGCTGGCAAGTACGCTGACCACGCTGAACATGGCGCGCGATGAACTGGTCAGGAGCGAAAAACTGGCGGCACTGGGTGCGCTGGTAGCAGGCATCGCGCACGAATTGAATACGCCGATAGGCAACAGTCTGATGATTGCCAGTACCTTGCTCGATCATACAAGGCAGCTGGGCCGCGAATTCGCTAAAGGCCTGACGCGCTCAGGACTGGCAAGCTACATAGAAAATACCGGCGGCGCCAACGACATTCTGGTGCGCAACCTGGAAAAGGCCGCGGGACTCATTTCCAGCTTCAAACAGGTCGCTGTGGACCAGACCAGCTCGCAGCGCAGGCGCTTCGGCCTGGCAGAACTCGTGGCAGAAATCGTGCTGACGATGTCGCCGACGATCAAGAAAACCAATTACACGATCCATACCGATCTGGCGGATGATATAGAACTGGACAGTTATCCCGGGCCGCTGGGCCAGGTGCTGACCAACCTGATCAACAATGCCTTGATCCACGCGTTTGACGACAGGCCTGCGGGACAGGTCTGTATCACGGCCAAGGTCATCTCCGACCAGTCCATCATGCTCAGCGTGCAGGACAACGGTGTCGGCATTCCACCGGAAAACATCAAGCGCATCTTCGATCCGTTTTTCACTACCAAGCTGGGCGCCGGCGGTTCCGGCCTTGGACTGAACATCACACATAACATTGTCACCGATCTGCTCGGCGGCAAGGTGCAGGTGGAAAGCGTCGTCGGCACAGGCACAACGTTTGCGTTGATGCTACCGCGCAAGGCGCCTGTCAAGGTGGAAGTCCCGCAGACGCAGGATGCGGCAGCCGCAAGCTGAAACTCCTGCCGCGATCAGGAAGCGCCGGCTTTGTGATAGGGCATGGGCCTGGGTCGGACACGGGTAGCACGCGGTCTCTCCAGCGCACCGCGCACTTCAAAATGCACCATATCCAGCACGGTTCCCTTGGCGTCCAGCAGCGCGAGTTGATGCTTGCCTGGCCAGGGCATCCAGTCATAGGCGCTGTCCGTGCCCGGCTTGGCTGCTACCGGAACAGGCTTGCCGTCCAGTCGCCAATGTCCGCTGCCCGTGCCTTGCGCTGCAAAGCGCATGCGCTGGCGCTGCGGCGGAATATCCGGATCAAGCGCCACCAGCATGCCTTGTGTCGGATAGCGTATTGACGGATAAATGTCGTTGGATTTGGCAAGCCGGATCAGGCTCTGCTCCGTGCCTGCGAGGAACAGTTCATTTCGCGGCGCTTCCGTGCCGGCCTCGTATTGCACCGGCATCGCAACCACGCCAGGGACAGGGATAGGCACACGCGCTACAGGCTTGATCTTCGCCTGCAGATCTGCCCTGCTGTTCAGATAAGCCATGACTTCCTGCCATACCGGCGCCGCGCCGGTGACGCCGGAAACGTCCCACATCGGCGCACCGGACGCATTGCCGACCCAGACGCCGACGGTGTAGCGTTCTGAATAGCCTACACACCAGTTATCCCGCATGTCCTTGGAAGTGCCTGTCTTGACTGCCGCCCAGAAGCGCGTCGCCAGTGCGCTTTCCAGGCCAAAGGTCACGGCGCGCGCAGCGCGGTCAGCCAGGATGTCGCCAATGATGAATGAAGAAGCTGCATCCATGACGGCAAGCGGCCGCACCGGTGCATCGGCAACTGTCATCCGCACGGTGCCGTATCTGCCGTTGTTGGCCAGGCTGCGGTAGGCATTGGTCAGCGCCAGCAGGCTGACATCGGCACTGCCCAGCGCCAGGCTGTAACCGTAATAGTCACCCGATTCCCTAAGCTGGAAACCCAGTTTTTGCAGGCGCTGAAAAAAAGTCTCCGGCGTTACCGTCACCAGCGTGCGCACCGCCGGGATATTCAGCGACGATGCCAGCGCCGTACGCACACTGACCAGCCCCTTAAAATGCTTGTCGTAGTTTTGCGGTATGTATAGGCCGGACGTGGTCGGCAGGTTGACTGCCGAATCATCCAATATCGAGGCTGCCGTCAGCCATTTTTTCTCTATCGCCAGCTCGTACAAAAAAGGTTTCAATGTTGACCCGGCCTGGCGCAAGGCCACGACGCCATCCACCTGCGACGCATCGGACAAACTGCCGCTGGAGCCCACCCAGGCCAGTACATCGCCGCTGGCATTATCCAGCACAACAATAGCACCGTCTTCTATGTTGCGGTCCACCAGCGCAGACAACTGCCGCACCAGCGCATCCCGGGCGAAAGCCTGCACGCGGGCATCCAGCGTCGAACGAACATTTTGCACATTTTGCAAGGTCTGCACATTTGGCGAGCCTGCCGCCTTACTAGCAGCTTGAGCGGCAACTTGCGCGACGGGTTTTAGCAGCCGGCGCGCCAGATGCGGTGCAAGCTGCGGTCCGGTAGCCACGCTTAGCTGATCATTTTTTGCGGTCAGCCGCGCAAAGCGCAGTTCCGTGATGCCCTGCAGGTTCTGGCAATAAACGGCGAGATTCTGCTCCTTCAGCATCGCGCAAGCGCGCTCCGCCACTTTGGCCGGTTTGGCATTGGGCGCACGGATCAGCGCAACAGCAATGGCTGCTTCCACCTGGTCCAGCCCGCTGGGATGTTTGTCAAACAGCACGCGTGACAATGCATGCACGCCCACCAGTTCACCGCGAAAAGCGACGAGGTTCAAATAGGCTTCCAGTATCTGGTCCTTGCGCCAGCGCTGCTCTAGCACCTGCGCAACAAATACCTGACTGATTTTTTGCGTGGCGCTGCGCGGCGCCGCCCGCCGCCGCAAATCTTCCTGAAGCAGGCCCGCAAGCTGCATCGTGATTGTGGATGCGCCCCTGGTGCGCGTATTCCACAGATTGCCCCAGGCCGCTGCAGCGACAGCATTCCAGTCCACACCGCCATGCTGATAAAAGCGCTTGTCTTCAGAGGCGATCAGCGCATTCCTCAACGCGGGAGAAACGTCTTCCAGTTTCACCCACGACAGCTTCCGTTCTTTAGGATTAAGCCGCAGTTGCTGCACGACCACGCCGTTCCTGTCATACAGGAAGGCATCGGAAGAACGGAAGTCCCGCTGCACCTCGGCAAAACTCGGCACGGCAAAAGCAGGCATAACGGGCAAGCACAGACACAAAACCGCCAGCAGGTATTTTGCATATCCACCAAACCTGCGTTGACAGGCAAGCAGGATTTTAAGTCTGTACTTCAGTGCTTGCATTGCTTCACTTCACTTCATTTCACATTCAATACAGCATTCGGAAGTTCGCCAAACATTTCCGTCGCATACATTGCTTCTACCCGCGTCTGCGGCAGATTGAACTCGCCCGCATTGTTCAGGCGCATCGTGTACGACAGCTTGAATTTTCCTTTTGGCACAAACTGATAATAACTGCGGAAAGCCTCAAAGCTTCTTTCCTCGTAGGCCACCCAGGCGCTGCCGCTAGGTTTCTCGCCGGCAGTAGCAATCGCCGAATCCCGTCCCAGCCCTGATCCCAGCAGGCTGGCGCCAGCCGGTACCGGATCAGATACCACAACCCAGGTCATGTCAGTCTGTGCATCCA
>JAYSKH010000429.1:0-4292 GCA_043726505.1 Undibacterium sp.
GTTCGGCTTTGATAAGCCGCCGGTTCCGCTGGGCACGCATGCAGCCGAGTGGTGAGCATCCCGATCAGCTTCGATAATTAAATTGAAATATCGTATAAACAATATCAGCCGCCCCTATTGTTTTCTTGAATACGAAACCGTACCGTGTTTGCTGCAAAAGCCAAAAAGTCAGCTGAAAAATTGTTAACGACTTATAAAACCAGGAAATAAGCGCTCTTATTCTGTTATTTTGTCACTCCTTGCAAACGATTCATTGCATAAGGAAAACAAAATCCGCTATTCCACCTTCACCAGACTCATCATTTTGGCATCCACGCTGTGGGCTGCCGGGGTTGGTGCCGCCCCGCAAAAAGTCAATATGCTGGTGGGAGAAATGAAGAATGAGCAGGGGACTTCGATCCCCTTGCTGAAGGAATGGAGACGCATTTTTAACGTGGTTGAGCAGGGTATTGGTGTTGAGTTCGACATACGTATCTATCCATGGCCGCGCGCATTGGCCAATGCGCGTGAAGGCGAGGGTCTTGTGTTCGGCCTGGCTAAAACCAGGGAGCGCAGTCAGGTGTTCCATTTCACCGAGCCGGTATTTGCCAGCTATGTATGGCTGGTGACGCGCAGCGACAGCGCGTTTGCATTTAATGGCGTGTCGGATCTGAAGGGGAAATCAGTCGGCGTCGTGCGTGGTGTCAGCTATGGTGATGAATTTGATCAGCAAAAGAACAAGGTATTCCGGCTGGAAGAAGATAATGCCTCGCTGTCTTCGCGCCTGCAAAAGCTCGAGCGTCGGCGCATGGATGTGATGCTGTTCAGTCACCGCGAATCCAATCCGGATGAAGTAGCTGCGATCATCAACCGCTTCATCGCCGACCAGATGAATTCGCAATCCTTTACGTCGGGCACCTCGTTCACGGTGCTGCGCCGGCCACTGCAAGCGGTAGATATCTATTTCGCTATCAAGGCAGACAAGGACGACGGCATCATCGACAAAATGAACGGCGCTATCATACGCGCAAAGAAATCGGGCGAAATTTCCCGCATTCTCATGGATACCAATTAGGCTCATCCGGGACGCTGCAAACTGCCGGCGCAATTTCCGGTGCAGCCGCAGGCCTCTTGCCGTATGTTTGTCTTGTCTTATTCTTGTCGTATACTAGCCCCCGCAAGCGCACGGGCAGCAAGCCTGTGGCAGCAACGAATTTCATAAGGGGCGATATGTCGATGACGGAAAAGCAGGCGCTGGCGCAGGAATGGACCACGCTGCAAAACAATTACGAACACTACGAAACAAGCGGCCTGTGGCTGAAGCTTGCGAGTGTCAGCCTGTTTATCCTGGCGCTGGTGCTGGGGCTCAATATGCTGCTGACCGCAGTCGTTCTCTGCGTATTGTGGCTGCAGGAGGGAATCTTGCGGACCTTTCAGTCCCGGCTGGGCGAGCGCATCTTGCGTGTCGAAGGGCTGCTGAAGCGCGGCATGCAGACCGAAGGCACCGCTTTCCAGCTGCATACCGAATGGCTGGCCTCACGTAAAGATACTTCCGGCCTGCTGATGGAATATGTCAACAGCGCACTGCGCCCGACCGTCGCCTTTCCCTATGCCGTGTTGCTGCTGACCGGGTTTGCGATTTATTTGCAAGCCAGCTGATACTGAAGAATTAAGTCAACTGGCCGGTAATACGCTGCCGCCACCAGCGCGCCTTATCGCCCAGCTGCCCAGCATCCAGGGTCGTTAGCTGCCGGTCTTGCATCAGACATTTTCCGGCAACCCATACATGACTGACCTGCTCGCGGCCGGCCGCATAAATGATCTGCGAAACCGGGTCGAACAGCGGCTGCGTCTCCAGCGCCGATAAATCAATTGCGATGACGTCCGCCTGTTTGCCTGCTATCAGGCTGCCGATGCTGTCTCCCTTGCCCAATGCTTTTGCGCCGGCCAGTGTCGCCATTTCCAGCGCCGCAGCAGCATTCAGCGAAGTGGGATTACCGGATTCTGCCTTTGCCAGCAATGCCGCCATGCGCAGGTCGCCCAGCAAATCTATCTTGTTATTGCTGGCGGCGCCATCGGTGCCTACGCCAACATTAATGCCTGCCGTCTGCATCGCAGTGATGCGTGCAAAGCCAGAGGCTAATTTCAGATTGCTGGCAGGGTTGTGCGCCACGTGCACGCCTTGTTGTGCCAGCAGCGCCACTTCATCATCGCTCGCATGCACGACGTGGGCGGCAATCAGCCTTGGCGTCAGCAGGCCCAGCTCATGCAGCCTTTGCAAAGGACGCTTGCCGTGTTGTTTGAGACTGTCTGCCACTTCCTGCGCGGTTTCGTGGATGTGACAGTGAATGCCCAGCCCGTGCTGCTCTGCCAGCGCGATGATCTTGCGGAAGGTTTCGTCCGCCACCGTATATGGCGCATGCGGCGCCAGCCGGAATTCCACACCTTGCTGGCCGATGAAGGCTTCGTGCGCAGCGATGGATTTGGCGATATATTCGTCGGCATCTTGCGCGTAACCGGTAGGGAACTCCAGGATGCTGCAGCCGACCACTGTGCGCATGCCTACCGCGAGCCCGGCGCGGGCAACCGCTTCATGATGGAAGTACATGTCATTCACGGTGGTGGTGCCGCCGCGTATCATTTCCGCCATTGCGTGCACGGTGCCGTCGTAGACAAAGTCATCCGACACGTGTTTCTTTTCTGCCGGCCAGATATGGTGGTTCAGCCAGTCCATCAGCGCCAGGTCGTCCGCCAAGCCGCGCAGTAGGCTCATTGCAGAATGCGCATGCAGGTTCACAAAGCCCGGCAGCAGCGCGTGTTCCGCCAGTTCTGTGTGTACCACATCGGGGTATTGAAGACGCGCCTGATGACTGGGGAGGACAGCCGCAATTTTGTCGCCGGCGATAACCAGCGCATGGTTGTGCAATACGGTGGCGCGGGGCTCAACCGGGATCAGCCATTGCGGATGCAGGCAGATGATATCGGACATAAAAGTAACATTGAGTTTCAATGTCCAATTATATCTAATTATAGGTAGTTAAATCGCCGGTCTGCAGATAGTGTCACCTAGTGTGCCGCAGACCGGCTTGTTGCCTTAAAACAGGAAATAGCGTTGCGCCATCGGCAAGACCTTGGCAGGTTCACACACCAGCAATTCACCGTTTGCCCTGACTTCATAGGTTTCTGAGTCCACTTCCATCTTCGGCGTCAAGCTGTTGTGGATCATGTCTTTCTTGCGCACGTTGCGCGTATTTTTGACCGGGATCAAGGTTTTACTGAGCTTAAGCTGCTCTGCCAGCCCAGCGTCAAATGCTGCCTGGGATACGAAGGTGAAAGACTTTTTCAGACCGCCGCCAAAGGCGCCGAACATCATGCGGTAGTGTACCGGCTGTGGCGTCGGTATCGATGCATTGGGATCGCCCATCTGTGCGGCGGCGATCATGCCGCCTTTCAGTATCATCGACGGCTTGACGCCGAAGAACGCTGGTTTCCACAATACGATATCGGCAATCTTGCCGACTTCAAGCGAGCCAACCGCGTGCGAAATACCATGCGTGATTGCAGGGTTGATCGTGTACTTGGCAATGTAGCGCTTGGCGCGGAAGTTGTCGTTACGGCTGTTGTCTTCCGGTAGTGTGCCGCGCTGGCTTTTCATCTTGTCGGCGGTCTGCCATGTGCGCATGATGACTTCGCCCACCCGGCCCATGGCCTGCGAATCAGATGACATCATCGAAATCGCGCCCAGGTCATGCAGGATGTCTTCAGCGGCAATGGTTTCACGCCGTATGCGCGATTCGGCGAAGGCGATGTCTTCCGCAATGGAAGGGTCCAGGTGATGGCATACCATCAGCATGTCCAGATGTTCGTCCAACGTATTGACGGTGTACGGACGTGTGGGATTGGTGGACGACGGCAGTACATTGGATTCGCCGACTGCCGCGATGATGTCCGGTGCGTGGCCGCCGCCTGCACCTTCGGTGTGGAAAGTGTGTATGGTGCGGTCTTTGAATGCGGCCAGCGTGTGTTCGAGGAAACCGCCTTCGTTCAAGGTGTCGCTATGGATGGCGACCTGCACATCCATTTCATCGGCCACGGTCAGGCAATTGTCGATGGCGGCGGGCGTCGTGCCCCAGTCCTCGTGCAGTTTCAGGCCGATAGCGCCGGCATTGATCTGTTCCTGCAAAGGTAGCGGCAGGCTGACGTTGCCCTTGCCGAGGAAACCCAGGTTCATCGGGAAGGCGTCGGCCGCCATGATCATCGAATGGATGTGCCATGGGCCGGGCGTGCAGGTGGTGGCTGCAGTACCTACCGCC
>JAYSKH010000430.1:0-11138 GCA_043726505.1 Undibacterium sp.
GTGCCGATAAAGCCCCCTCTCCCGCGTGCGGGAGAGGGCTGGGGTGAGGGGGATTGTGCTGAGGTAGAGGGTTTGTTGCTACGGGCGGCCAAAATAATAAGGCCTGGGAAATTCTATTATTTTCCGTAGCTTTTATCTCATCGCTAAAATTTCTTTATCTTCATTTTACGTCCCTCACCCTAACCCTCTCCCGCACACGGGAGAGGGGATGTCCTCGATGTGCCGATAAAGCCCCCTCTCCCGCGTGCGGGAGAGGGCTGGGGTGAGGGGAGTTGTGCTGAGGTAGAGAGTTTTTTGCTACGGGCGGCCAAAATAATAAGGCCGGGGAAATTCTATTATTTCCGTAGCTTTTATTTCATCGCTAAAATTTCTTTATCTTCATTTTGCGCCCCTCACCCTAACCCTCTCCCGCACACGGGAGATGGGATGAAAGCGCGCACGGTATTATCTACAGTGGCTTGACGATGCTCAGATCCGGCTTCTCTACAAATGCGGCAAACTCATCGCGCAGGCGTTCGCTTTCATAGATGGCGATGCGCCAGTTCTGTATGCGGAAATCGTGGTCGGTGCCGTAGTAAAAGAAATCCTTGCGGTCTGGCAGTTTGCCCAGCGACAGCGTGTGCAGGAAGGCACGCGATGGCGACAACATGACGACATTGTCCAGCCAGTCGCGGTTGCGGCCCAGGCTGGCGCGCCGCCACGGTATAGGTTTGTCCAGCCAGCCGGGGATGATGTGGTCGGTGAAGTGCGGGTACAGCACCAGCCCGCCATCGGCAGCGCCGGCAATGCGCGAATACGGCAGCGCCAGATGGTAATCGATGATGCCGCCGTCCCAGTAGGTGCCGGCGGGCGCATGGGTAATGTCTCGCACCGGTTCCATGATCAGCGGCAGCGTGCCGGAGGCCAGCAGCGCCTGTTTCAAATTCTCTCGCGTCAGCGCCGCAAAATGCGTTTCAAACTGATCGAACTTGGCTTTCAGCCAGAACAGTGGATCGCGCATGTCGCCGATGACCACCCTTTCCATGTGCCCGGCCAGCCGGGCGCGTGATGCCATGTTGGCGAAGGTGGCGGCGGCAAAGCCGGCCTTGGCGCTGATGCTGCCGCGCGGCGACTTCAGCAGGCCCAGCCCGCGCACAGCCAGCAGGTGCAGCCTGTAGTGCGGGTGGTTGACGATTTCCTGCTCATGGCCACCGATAAAATCTTCCAGCAATTGCAGGCAGGAGTCGGTGACGAATTTGGCGCTGGGTTTTTCGGGGTAGCGCTGTTCGCAATACAAATCACCCAGGCGCTTGAATGCTGCCGACGGATCTGCATGGGCGGCGGCGGCCATGCGCCACGCACCGATCGACGATCCTATCAGCGTGCGCTCGCGTGGTGCGGCGGCCAGCCAAGTGCCAAACAGCCACTGGTCCAGCGATTGCAGTATCAGGCCCTTGGGGCCGCCGGCAGCAGCAGGGACAATTGCCACGTCGCTGGCTTGCAGACCATGCTGGCGCATGTGCGCCAGCGCCTTCTTGCCGGCGTGGATGGTCAGCGCTGGGCCTGCGCCTGAAAAGCGGCCGGAACTCATTTAACGGTGTGCAGTTGCATCATCGCGGCATCAAACTTGCCGGCCACAAGCAGCGGAATGATGTCCAGGCCACGGGCGATGGATTCATCGATCAGCGGCTGTTCTTCCTTGCGCGGGCGGTGCAGCACGAAGTCTGCTACCTCTTGCCGCAGGTTCAGCGTGCGCGGGTGGCCTATGCCTATGCGCAGGCGCCAGTAGTCTTGTGTGCCGAGCGCTGCGGTGATGTCCTTGAGGCCATTGTGGCCGCCGGAGGAGCCACCTTTTTTGAGCTTGGCGACGCCGGGCGGCACGTCCAGCTCATCATGCACGACGAGGATTTCTTCCGGCGCGATTTTGTAAAAGCGCGCGAGGCCGCCTACCGACTGGCCGGAACGGTTCATGTAGGTTTGCGGTTGCACCAGCCAGACGTCATCGCCTGCGACTTTGGTTTTGCAGACCAGCGCGTTCAGTGTTTTGTCGCGTTGCAGGTTGTTGCCTGCCAATTGGTCTACCAGCCAGAAGCCGGCGTTGTGGCGGGTTTGTTCGTATTCGGGGCCTGGGTTGCCTAGGCCGGCGATGAGGCGTATGGACATAAGCTTTTATAATTTGTTTTAGCTAATACAAGTCTACTTCGTGGAAGTAGGCCGGGGGTGGCCCGGCGGCCACTTACTTTTTCTTGCTTCGCCAAGAAAAAGTAAGCAAAAAGAAGGCGACCGCAGACTTGCCCTTCGGGTGATGACGCTTTGCGTCATCACATTTTGCTGCATTACAAAAAATGGGAAACAGGCGAAACTCGCCTTCGGCTCAAACACACCTGTTTCTGATCCATTTTCTGTAACGCACAAAATGCTGCGTCCCGAGCGGATTGCAGGTCAACGGCAACGTCAACGGCAACGTCAAATGCAAGATCAAATACAACTTCAAAAGCAAATCATGTAGCTGGATGCGTTGTCATCACGCATCCGTTGCTGCCTGAGTATTTCTGATGTTTTACCGATTTACTTTTTCTTCTTCAACAGCGGTAACAAATACTTACCTGTTACGCTGGCCGGGTCGGCTGCTACGTCTTCCGGGGTGCCTGCGGCGATGATCTGGCCGCCGCCTGCTCCGCCTTCTGGGCCTAAGTCAACGAGCCAGTCTGCGGTTTTGATCACGTCCAGGTTGTGTTCAATGATGACGACGGTGTTGCCCTGGTCGCGCAGGCGGTGGATGACTTTTAGCAGCAAATCAATGTCGTGGAAGTGCAGGCCGGTGGTCGGTTCGTCCAGGATGTACAGCGTGCGGCCTGTATCGCGTTTGGACAGTTCCAGTGACAGCTTCACGCGCTGTGCTTCGCCGCCGGACAGCGTGGTGGCGCTTTGGCCCAGGCGGATGTAGCCCAGGCCTACGTCCAGCAGGGTTTGCAGTTTGCGTGCGATGACGGGGACGGGTTTGAAGAATTCATGCGCTTCTTCTACTGTCATGCCCAGCACTTCGGTGATGTTCTTGCCTTTGTACTGTACTTCCAGCGTTTCGCGGTTGTAGCGTTTGCCGTGGCAGACGTCGCAGGGTACGTACACGTCCGGCAGGAAGTGCATTTCCACCTTGATGACGCCGTCGCCCTGGCAGGCTTCGCAACGGCCGCCCTTGACGTTGAACGAGAAGCGGCCTGCGCTGTAGCCGCGTTCCTTGGCGGCAGGCACGGTGGAGAACAGGTCGCGTATTGGCGTGAACAGGCCGGTGTAGGTGGCTGGATTCGAGCGCGGTGTGCGGCCTATCGGTGCCTGGTCGACGGAGATGACCTTGTCGAAGTGTTCCAGGCCGCTGATGGTATCAAACGCTGCCGGTTCGGTCTGCGAGCCGTACAGGTGGCGTGCTGCCGCGTGGTACAGCGTGTCGTTGACCAGCGTGGATTTGCCGGAGCCGGAAACGCCGGTGACGCAGGTCAGCAGGCCGACCGGCAGTTTCATCGTGACGTTTTTCAGGTTGTTGCCGCGCGCGCCGCCGATGACAAACTGCTTCTGCGGATTGAACTTGGTGCGTTTCTTCGGCACTTCTATGCTCAGTGCGCCGCTCAGGTACTGCGCCGTCAGAGACTTCTTGCTCTTCATGATGTCTTCCAGCGTGCCCTGGGCGATGACTTCGCCGCCGTGCACGCCTGCACCCAGGCCCATGTCGACGACAAAGTCGGCACAGCGGATTGCGTCTTCATCATGCTCCACCACGAGCACGCTGTTGCCGATGTCGCGCAAGTGTTTCAGCGTATCGATGAGCCTGTCGTTGTCGCGCTGGTGCAGGCCGATGGATGGTTCATCCAGCACGTACATGACACCGGTCAGGCCGGAGCCGATCTGCGACGCCAGGCGGATGCGCTGCGCTTCGCCGCCGGACAGCGTATCGGCGCTGCGTTCCAGCGACAGGTAATCCAGGCCGACGTTGTTCAGGAAGGTGAGGCGGGAGCTGATTTCCTTGATGATGCGGTCGGCGATTTCTTTCTTGGCGCCGGTCAGCTTCAGCGTTTCAAAGAAGTTCAGCGTGGCGCGCAAAGGCATGGCGCTGACTTCATAAATCGCGCGTTCCTGCTTGCCGTTGCCGACCTTGACGTAGCGCGCTTCTATGCGCAGGCGCGCGCCTTCGCAGGATGGGCATTCTTTTTCATTGATGAACTTGGCCAGCTCTTCCTTGACCGCCATCGAATCGGTTTCACGATAACGGCGCTGCAGGTTGTTGATGACGCCTTCAAACGTATGTTCCTTGATGACGGTGCGGCCGCGCTCGTTGATATACGTGAACGGGATCGTCTGTTTGCCGGAGCCGTACAGAATGACCTTTTGCGCTTCTTCGCTCAGTTGCTCAAAAGGCGTGTCAATGTCGAACTCATAATAGGCAGCCAGATTGGACAGCATCTGGAAATAAAACTGGTTACGTCTGTCCCAGCCCTTGACCGCGCCGCTGGCCAGAGACAGGTTGGGGAAGGCGACAATACGCTTGGGATCGAAAAATTCGATATGGCCCAGGCCGTCGCATTCCGGGCATGCGCCCATCGGGTTGTTGAACGAGAACAGCCGCGGCTCCAGCTCCTGCAGCGAATAGCCGCAGATAGGGCAGGCAAACTTGTTGGAAAACAGGTGTTCCTTGGCCGTGTCCATTTCCACGACCAGCGCGCGGCCATTGGCGATGCGCAGTGAAGTCTCGAAGGATTCCGCCAGGCGCTGTTTGATCTCCTCCTTGACCTTGACCCTGTCGATGACGACGTCAATCGTATGTTTCTCGGTCTTCTTCAGCTTGGGCAGGTCGTCCACTTCATAGATCTTGGCGTCATGCGTGCCGCTCTGTACGCGGAAGCGCACAAAACCCTGGGCCTGCATCTGCTCAAACATGTCCAGATGCTCACCCTTGCGGTTGGCGACAACCGGCGCCAGTATCATCAGCTTGGTATCTTCCGGCATGGCCAGCACGGCATCCACCATTTGCGACACCGATTGCGCCGCCAGCGGGTTTTCCGGATGATCCGGGCAATACGGCGTGCCTACGCGGGCGTACAGCAGGCGCAGGTAATCGTGAATTTCAGTTACGGTGCCCACCGTGGAACGCGGGTTATGCGATGTGGCCTTCTGCTCGATGGAAATCGCCGGCGACAGGCCTTCTATCAGGTCCACATCCGGTTTTTCCATCAGTTGCAGGAACTGGCGCGCATACGCAGACAGCGATTCGACATAGCGGCGCTGGCCTTCTGCATACAAGGTATCAAAAGCCAGTGAAGACTTGCCGGAGCCGGACAAGCCCGTAATGACCACGAGCTTGTTGCGCGGCAGGTCAAGGCTGATGTTTTTCAGGTTATGCGTGCGCGCGCCGCGGATACGGATCTCGTCGCGGTTGTGCGCACTCATGCCGGTCGCGCTGAAATCGATTTCAGCGGGTTTGGCCGTTTTTGCTGTTTTGCTTACGCTGGAACGTGGTTTTGTCCGGGTTTCTGTCATTTACTGCTTTCCGCATGGGTGGAGTGGTTTCCCGTATTTCGGATGTGGGAACAAGCAACCTGATACTATAACGGGTTTTTGAAATTTGACGCAGGCCGCATGCCTGCTTTGTTCCTGTCTTCAGCTAGTTTTATGTCTATGGCAACACAATCCAGCTCTCAAACTGCATTGGCGGGCGATACGCTGGCCGATTCGTCAACAGATACCTTACCTAGGTTACATCCATCCATTGCTTCTGAGCAAAGCAGCGGCATGAGCCGCGACGAAATCCGCGCCAGCAGTTCGCTCGCATCGATTTTTGCTCTTCGTATGTTGGGCCTGTTTTTGATATTGCCAGTGTTTGCGATACACGCAAAAACCTTGCCCGGTGGCGATGACGCCACTCTGGTCGGAATAGCAATAGGCATCTACGGTGCCAGCCAGGCGCTGTTGCAGTTGCCCTTTGGCATGGCGTCGGACAAATACGGACGCAAGCGCATCATCGTCATCGGATTGATCCTGTTTGCGCTGGGTGCTTTCATCTCTGCCGGTGCGACCAGCGTCATGGGCGTTATCATCGGCCGCGCGATCCAGGGCGCCGGCGCCATCTCGGCAGCCATCACCGCGCTGATTGCCGATGTGACCCGCGAAGAGCACCGCACCAAGGCCATGGCCATGGTTGGCGGCTCCATCGGCCTGAGTTTTGCCATATCGCTGGTGGCCGCGCCGGCGCTCTACCACAGCATAGGCATGAGCGGCATCTTCATCGCCACCGGCGTGCTGGCTATTTTGGCTATAGCCGTGGTGCTGTTTGTGACACCGGCGGCACCCATGGTGCAGGCCGCGCGCGTGCCTTTCAGCGTGGTGCTGAAAAACAAGGAGCTGATGCGGCTGAACTACGGCGTCTTCGTGCTGCACCTGAGCCAGGTGGCCATGTTTGTCGTCGTGCCTTCCGCGCTGGTGCAATATGCGGGCATACCGCTGGAGTCGCACTGGAAAGTGTACCTGCCGGTGGTCTTCGGTTCTTTTGTGGCCATGCTGCCGGCCATCTTCGTTGGCGAGAAGCGCGGCAAGATGAAGCAGGTCTTCATTGCCGCCATAGCACTGATGCTGCTGGTGCAGCTGGGCTTGTGGCAGTTTCTGGACCACCCTGCGGTGCTGATGGTGCTGCTGTTTGCCTTCTTCCTGTCATTCAACATCCTGGAAGCCAGCCAGCCGTCTCTGGTATCACGCGTGGCGCCGCCGGCCGCCAAGGGTACGGCGCTGGGCGTCTACAATACCTTGCAGGCGCTGGGCCTGGCCTGCGGCGGCGTATTGGGCGGCTACCTGAAGCAGCACGTAGGGCCTTCTTCTATCTTCATAATTGGCGCTGGCCTGACCCTCGCATGGCTTATAATAGCGGCCAACATGCCAGAGTTGCCACGCCGTGCGAAAGCTGCGCAGCCCGCACAGGCATGAGATTCGTTATAAAACGGATTTAAATCTGATTTAAATCCGTTTTAGTTTAGATTTACCTGACACGCATGGACTATACATGCGCAACCCACTGGAGAAATACATGGCATCTGTTAATAAAGTCATCATCGTAGGCAACCTGGGCCGCGACCCGGAAACACGCTACATGCCTAGCGGCGATGCAATCACCAGCATCACGGTCGCTACCACCGACAAGTGGAAAGACCGCGCATCCGGTGATCAAAAAGAAGCAACGGAATGGCACCGTATTTCCTTCTTCGGTAAGCTGGCTGAAATCGCCGGCCAATACCTGAAAAAGGGTTCGCAAGTGTATGTAGAGGGCAAGCTGAAAACCCGCAAATACACCGATAAAGACGGCGTCGAAAAATACGCAACCGACATCGTCGCCGACACCATGCAAATGCTGGGCAGCCGCCAGGGCATGGGTGGTGGGGACGACAGCGGCGGCGGTTACGGCGCTTCGTCAGCACCTGCACCACGCCAGAGCGCCCCGGCGCAGCAACGTCCAGCACCGGCTTCACGTCCAGCACCGAACTTCTCGGATATGGATGACGATATTCCGTTCTAAAATATACCAGATCTAGTTTTGTGAACAAAACCCCGGAAAGCTAATGGCTACCGGGGTTTTTTCTTATTTACACTTCTTCCATCCTCCATTGCCTGGCAAAGGCTGCGACCAGGTCGCACGGCCCGCCGAATCACAATTCCTTCAGATCCAGGCGCTTGGTTTCAAGCTGCGGCGCTGCTGACGATTTTATTTGCGTCCGTCTTCAGCTAACCCGGGCAACTCCGTCACACGATGTACTGGCACCTCAATCCGACCAGTAGAAGGTCATCCTATTGGGTGATGGGCATCGCTATGTGTGCGTGACATCATGCGACCTAAGACCCGAAACCTGATTCAGAAAAGCCATGCCCCTTTTAGCTGAGGCTAGCAACGAAATTCTCGAAGGCAAATATTTCGGGCAAAACGGCGGACTCCGCCTGTCTGCAGCGAAGAATATCGGCACCTTGCTTTCACGTTTTGTGAGTCTCAAGCCGATGTGTCGCCAAGACTAACGAGCTTTGTCCAGAATGAGCTTTTGAGTGCTTCAAGACATGCGTCACCGACATTAGATTAAGGAGAATCAACCCATGAAAACATGGTCAAGATTTGTATTGGGACTGTTGTCCGTTGGCCTGCTACTTGTCAACAACTCGGCCAAAGCAGACGGAAAAGAAATCCCGTCGCTTCCGTCAGGCTTTCAAAGCCGGACTGTCAACGTAGCTGACGGTGCATCCATCTTTGTACGATTCGGGGGGATGGGACCGGTCGTGGTGTTAATTCATGGCTATGCCGAAAACAGCGACAGCTGGGCGCCTCTCGCGGCTGATCTGATGAAAGACCACACGGTGATAGTGCCTGATTTGCGTGGTATAGGGCGTTCTTCCATTCCGGCCGGCGGTTACGATAAGAAGACACAGGCGGGAGACATCCGGGCAGTCGTCAAGGCCCTTGGATATGACAGGACGGCTGTGGTTGCGCATGACATCGGCAATATGGTGGCTTACGCCTATGCCGCGACCTACCCGGACAAAGTCACGCGCCTGGTGGTCATGGATGCACCCATTCCAGGCATTGAACCCTGGAAGGAGATATTGCTGAATCCTGGCGTGTGGCACTTCAATTTTCACGGACCGGACGCAGAGCGCCTGGTGGCCGGTCGGGAACGCATCTATCTGGATCGCATCTGGAACGATTTTTCTGCCAGTCCGGATGAACCCAATGGAGCGACAAGAGATTTCTTCGCCAAGACCTATGCGCGGCAAGGCGGCATGAAGGCGGGCTTTGCCCAATTTGCAGCATTCAGCCAGGACGCCAAAGACAACCAGATTTTTGAGCAGACCAAGCTTTCAATGCCAGTGCTGGCTGTTGGAGGAGAGAAGTCCTTTGGACCGCTGCAGGCTGAAATCATGCGCCACGTCGCAGTGAATGTCGAACAAGCTGTTATCCAGGGTTCCGGACATTGGTTGATGGAAGAGAAACCGATTCAAACAGTGAAGCTATTACGCAGGTTTCTCGACGCGTCGCCGGAGATAAGGTTGAGCACAGGCGACTACAAATTTCCCGACGAGAAAATTCCAGGAACCGGAAGCTCTGGAGTTCCTGGGATCCAGACCATTGTGTTAAAGGGAGATCCGAATCAGAGCGGGATGTACACCATCATGTTGCGTGTGCCGCCGCACACCCGTATTGCAGCGCACTCACATCGGGATGATCGCGTGGCGACGGTGGTCTCCGGCACCTGGCGTATCGGGTATGGCGAAAAGTTTGACGAATCCAGATTGAAGACACTTGCGCCAGGAAGTTTCTACACCGAGCCGCCGGGACAGGCGCACTTTGCCGAAACGGGCAATGAAACGGTTGAAGTACAGATCACGGGCTTTGGGCCATCTTCGACGGAATATGAGAACTCTGGCGACGATCCTCGCAGCCCAGGCAAGTCGAAGTAGCCGTTCAGCGGGATAGCAAGGCATGGGCCTGTTTAATCTGGCCTCGACGCCAGGTTGAACGCCGGCAGGATTGTGTCGCAACAAAAAATCAACGTCAAATATCAAACGAAGGGGAAGGCATGAATATCGCAAAAGTTGTCATCGTTTATCACTCTGGTTACGGGCATACGGCACGTCAGGCAAATGCAGTACTGCAGGGCGTGAAATCAGTAGCGGGAGTAGATGTTTTACTGGTGGAGGCGAGCGCGGAAAATTTTCCGTGGAGCGATCTGGAAGATGCGGACGCCATTATCTTTGGTTGCCCCACTTATATGGGAGGACCTTCTGCCGTGTTCAAGGCATTTCAGGAAGCGACTTCAAAAACGGTATTTGCTGCGGGTTTCAAATGGAAAGATAAATTTGCTGCCGGCTTTACCAATTCGGCGGCGCGCTCCGGCGACAAACTTGCGACGCTGCAGCAGTTTGCTATCTTCGCCGCCCAGCATGGTATGCATTGGATCAATCTCGGCTTGCCTCCTGGCAATAACTCCAGTGCAGGTTCGGAGCAAGATCTGAACCGGCTCGGTGTATTTATGGGTGCTGCTGCGCAGTCAAATGCGGACCAGAGCGCAGAAATTGCTCCACCGGAATCCGATTTGCTGACAGCGCAGCACCTTGGAAACCGGGTAGCGACAGTTGTTTTGCAATATGTTCACGGGCGGCGGTAAGCGCAGGTTTTTTGATTGTCATGTGCCTGTTCGTGAAGCTGCTCATGAAGTGCTCGCGCAGTAGCTTCCAACAAGCCTTCACGATTGTCGAGATAGGCCGCTGGCATTACCGAGTATTCCTGCAGCAGATTCGAGTACAAATGTTTCACACTTTTTTGGGAAAAGAAAAATGAATATTATGAAGAGATTGTTCAGTCGCCTCAGCCTCCGCTACGTCGCTGCCTCAGCAATGATGCTGGCTGCCTATAGCGCCAACGCCGCTCAGGCTATCGACGCCAAAGTCGATGGTTTCACCGACAAGTATGCCCAGGTCAATGGTGTGCGCATCCATTACAAGCTCGGCGGAAAAGGCTCGCCAGTCGTTCTGCTGCACGGCTACGGAGAGACCAGCCACATGTGGGTTCCCGCGATGAAGGTGCTGGTGAAGAATCACACTGTCATCGTCCCTGATCTGCGTGGCGCCGGTGGTTCCGAGAAAGCAGCGTCAGGTTACGACAAGAAAAACATGGCCGTTGATATCCACGAGCTGGTCAAGGGCATCACCAGCGAGCCAGCAGCTGTCGTCGGCCACGATATCGGCATGATGGTCGCTTATGGCTACGCTGCGCAATTCCCTGCCGACACCAGCCGCCTGGTCGTGATGGACGCTTTTGTTCCCGGCGTTGGTGACTGGCGCAACGCTTTCCCACGTGCGGCCGTCTGGCATTTCTACTTCTACGGTGAGACACCGCTGAAATTGGTCCAGGGCCGCGAACGGATTTACTTTGAACACTTCTGGAATGATTTTTCTGCCGACAAAACCAAGTCAGTCAAAGAAGCCGACCGCAAGATCTACGCGGCAGCCTACGCTCAACCGGGCGGAATGCGTTCGGGGTTCTCCTACTTCAGTGATTTCGAACATGATGCTGCAGATTTCGGACCGATGAGCCAGACCAAGCTGACTATGCCGGTACTGACCATCGCTGGTGAAAAATC
>JAYSKH010000431.1:0-4200 GCA_043726505.1 Undibacterium sp.
GTTGCACCACGCATCTGCATGGCCAGGCTGCAGTTTCAGCGCGTCTTCGTAGCTTGCCACTGCACCGTCAAAATCGTGCAGCGCGTGTAGCGTGATGCCCAGCTTGTTCAATGCATCGGCGAACCTGGGATTCAGTTGCAGCGCCTGCTTATAACTACGCAATGCTTCTTCGTAACGGTGCAGCGTATGTAGCGCCGCGCCGAGATTGTTATGGGCTTCCGCATAAGCAGGTTTGGCCGCCACAGCCTGCTGGTAGCTCTCCAGCGCCTCTTCGTGACGCGCCAGCCTGCGTAGTGTATTGCCGCGATTGTTCAGCGCCAGTGCATAGCCGGGCTGTAGCTTCAGCGCCTGCTCGTAGCTGGCCAGCGCTTCTTGCGGCCGCTCCAGGTCTTGCAATGCGGCGCCCGCATTGCAGTGTGCGCTAGCCTGCAAGGGATTGATGTCAATCGCTCTACTGATCAGCTCCAGCGCCAGTTCAGGTCGCCCTGTTTGCCGGGCCACCACGCCCAGCAAATGCATTGCATCGAAATTATCGGACTGTAGCTGCAAGACCTGCAGATACAACGCCTCCGCCTGACCAAAGTGGCCCTGCTGCTGCAAGCTGACCGCCTGCTGTAGAAGTGAAATAATGTGGTTCGCTGTCGCCAAAGGCTGTTCCATCGTGTCTGATTGGCAGGAACGACATCTTACAAGACTGGCGGGGCGGACTGCGGAAAATGGCGTAATTTTCTGTTACTCCGCAGTCGCGCAAGCCCCGCTCCGATTTGGTTTGCAGAACAGCTTACGACCGGCCTTATAGAAACCGGAGCACCGCTTTTCCGGGCCCGTGACCAGTCTGGTTTCTTTCAATGACGGCGGCAGCATCGGCCAGCTCGGCAATTTCCGATACTTCCACCTTCAGTTCACCCGCAGCAACCTGTGCGGCAATCTCGCCCAGCCTGGCTCCGTCAGGCCGCATCTGGAACCAGATACCCTGCCTTCCTGCCGGTGTTGTAGCGACAATCTCGGGTGCTGCAGTGCTGACGATTCTGCCATGCGCCGCCAGCACCTGCCAGGAATGGGCCAGCGTTGCACCACCGACCAAGTCCAGCACCAGATCCACGTTGGCGGCATGATCACGGAAATCGGCATTGCGGTAATCGATGACCTTATCTGCGCCCAGCGCGCGCAGATACGTAGCATTGATGCCTTGCGCAGTAACGATCACCTGCGCACCCGCGCGTTTTGCCAGCTGCACGGCAAAGCTGCCGACACCACCTGCGGCCCCGTGGATCAGCACGGTCTGCCCGGCTTGCAGGCCGCCGGCCTCAAACAGCGCCTGCGACGCCGTCAATGCCGCTACCGGGATGGCAGCAGCCCGCACATCATCAATGGCAGCCGGGATCAGCGTCAGCTTGTCTGCGGCAACCGCCACGCGGTCGGCATACGCGCCAAGGCCGCCAAGCGCCCCCATCACACGGTCGCCGACTGCAAAGCGGCTGACCCCCTCGCCTGTGCCTACGACCTCGCCAGCCAGCTCTATGCCCAGTGTGACCGGCAACGGCAACTGGAAGACTTGTTGCAGCGAGCCATCGCGGATTTTCCAGTCCAGGCCGTTGACACCTGCCGCATGGACCCGCACGATGACTTCACCCGCCGCCGCCAGCGGCTCTGCCACGGTGTTCATTTTCACAGCATCTGCGCTGCCATACTGGTGGATTCTCATTGCGCGGTTCATACTGGTTGCTCCATTGTTGGGTAATCGATATAACCTTTTGCGCCCGGCGAGAAAAAACTGTCCCTGTCTGGCGTATTCAAAGGCGCATCCTGCAGCAAGCGCTGCGGCAAATCGGGGTTGGCAAGAAACAGGCTGCCGAACACGGCGGCATCTGCACGATCTTCCGTCAGCACCAGAGTCGCACTATCCTTGTTCAGTCCTCCGCCCTGCAGATAGGCGCCGGGAAACAGCGGGCGCAGCATGCCGTGGTAATCAAATTCCGACTTGTATACGGCGACATGCAGATAAGCCAGCTGCAGAGGCGCAAGCTGCTCGACCAGATAGCGGTATGTCTGCTGCGGCGCGGCGTCGCGGATGTCGTTGAAATTCATCTCCGGTGCTATCTTGATGCCGACGCGGTCGCTGCCTGCTTCTGCAATCATGGCTTCCAGCACGTCGAGGATGAAGCGCGCGCGCTTGGGCAGTGAGCCGCCATACTGGTCGCTACGCTGGTTGGTGGCTGAAGACAAAAACTGCTCCGGCAGATAACCAGAGGCTGCGTGCAGCTCCACGCCGTCAAAGCCGGCTTCCAGCGCATACCGCGTGGCCAGCCGGTAGTCCGCAATGACGCCGGCAATTTCTGCGGTTTCCAGCGCGCGCGGCATGACCAGGTCTTGCGGGCCGCTGGCGGTAAATACGGTGCCAGCAGGCTGCACTGCCGATGGCGCTACCGGCGTTGCATTGTCCGGCAGCAGACTCGGATGCGAAATGCGACCGCAATGCATCAGTTGCAAAAAGATGAGGCCACCTTGCTGATGCACTGCATCCGTTACGTCTTTCCAGGCTTGCACCTGCTCTGCGGAGTGGATGCCCGGCGTGCGCACATAACCTTTGCCCATGGCGGACGGTTGCGTGCCCTCGGTGATGATCAGCCCGGCGCCGGCGCGCTGGCCATAATACGTGACAGCAAGCGGCGAAGGCACACCGGTGTCGTTATCAGCACGCGATCGTGTCATGGGCGCCATGACAAAGCGGCTGCGTAACGTATAGCGGCCCACTGTTGCTGGGGTAGAGAGGATATTCATGTGGATTTCCTTTTCAGTTCGTGAGCCTTCATCGTATATTGCTCTGAATTTGGAACAAATAGGTATAATCGAAAACACTGCTCCAAAAATGGCGCAATAACCCAATAGGAAGCCTACGATGGAAGTGCTCAATTACATGCGGCTTTTTGTCGAGGTGGCGCGCACCAGGAACTTTCGCCGCGCAGCGGAGGCGCTAGACATGCCAAACTCCACACTGTCGCGCAATATCTCGGAACTGGAAAAGGCGATCGGCCTGCGGCTGCTGCACCGTTCCACGCGCAAGGTGGAACTGACCGAGGCGGGCGAAGTCTATTTCAAGCGCTGCCAGAGCATCGTCGAGGAAGCGCGCATTGCGCATGAAGCGCTGCTGGACGTCGCGGAAAGGCCCAGCGGCACGCTGCGCGTATCGATGCCGGTGGATCTTGCCACCGGCTACCTGGCGCCGGTGCTGGCAGCTTTTGCCAAAGCCTATCCACTGATCGCCTTTGATTTTGACCTGACGCCGCGCCGCGTGGATCTGCAGACCGAACCCTTTGACCTGGCGATTCGTATCGGCCCTGCACCTACCGCGCCTTCCATGCTGGTGGCGCGCCAGATTGCCGTGTTGCCGCGCTACCTGTATGCGGCTCCGTCCTACCTGAAAAACGCGCCGCCCTTGACCCACCCCGACCATCTGGTTAACCACGTGCTGTGCATAGGCCAGGGTGGGCGGCAGGCCGACGGTAAAAAGACGTTGTATCGCGGCGATGAAAGTGTGGAGGTTACGGTGAATACGCGTTTTGCAATGAACAGCGTGGGCCTGAGCCGGTCGCTCGCCAAACTCGGCGTGGGCATCGCCGTGCTGGATACCGAACTGGCGCGCGAAGACGTCGCCTCAGGCCAACTGCGGCGTGTGCTGCCGGACTGGAATTTAGCTCCGGTACAAGTGCACGCCATTACAGAAACCCGGCTGCTGCCCGCCAGGACTCGCCTGTTCATCGAATTTATCAAGGCGCGCTGGAACGACACCGAGCAGGCGCCAACGCCACGCCGCAAAAAGTAGGCGCTCAGGCGTCATTGTATGCAGTCCGCAACCTTGGTCTATACTTTTACTTTTACTTTTACTTTCATTTTCATTTTCATTCTGCATGAACTGGGTGAAATAACATGATCCAACTACGTGAGATCGACCATCTGGTGTTGAGAGTCAAAGACCAGGACCGCATGATCAGGTTTTACTGCGAGGTGCTGGGCTGCGGCATTGAACGCCGCCAGGATGACATCGGCCTCGTGCAACTACGGGCCGGCAGTTCCCTTGTGGACCTAGTCATTGTGGAAGGCAAGCTGGGTAAATTAGGCGGCGCGGCACCCGGGAAGGAAGGCAGGAATTTGGATCACTTCTGCTTCCGCGTGGAAGCCTTTGATGAAGCAGCGATCCGC
>JAYSKH010000432.1:0-5535 GCA_043726505.1 Undibacterium sp.
ACGCCTGAACAGAAGGCGCAGCTGATCCAGGAATTCCGCAACCTGCTGGTGTACACCTACTCCGGCGTTATCTCACAGGTAAAGGACCAGAAGATCACCTTTGCGCCGTTCAAGGGCGATGCCGCCGCGACAGATGGCGTGGAAGTGCGTTCGCAGGTAGTGCAACCGCGCGGCGATGTGATCCGCCTCAACTACCGCATGGAAAAAGTAGAGGGTAACTGGAAAATCTACGACATCAGCATCCTTGGTGCATGGTTGGTGGAAACGTATAAAGGCACGTTTGAAAGCGAAATCGCCAAGGGCGGCGTCAGTGGCTTGATCAAAACGCTGGCAGATAAGAACAAGGCTTTGGCGGGTTGAGTTGGTTTGTTGTGAACAGGAGGGTGTGTTAGCCTAGTCTAATGCACCTTTTTTTTGCCTGCGGAGATGCGCCCCGGTGCATGTATGCCGCCGTTGAATAAAAACGTGTCGTTGATTGTTGAGAACGTTGGGCTGGTAGAGCTTCAGCCCAATCTAAAAATCAGTTTTCGGGCGATTGAAAAAGTGCATCAACCGGATTGGCGTGCAAGACAGTATCCACCACTTTGCTTAGCAGGCGTATGTTGGGCAGGAGCTTCATCTGCCCAACATTCGTAAAGCAAGCACCGGCGGTTGAACAAAAATAGTGTCGCCGATTTGCAGATGTTGTGCTGGTAAAGTTTTCATCTAAGGTGACACATGAAAAAAAATCCCCGCCTGAGCGATCAGGCGGGGATTTTTCTTTGCAACTTCCACTTTCAGTATTACTGCACCGGCTTGCCGTCTGCGTCTATCTTGCGGACTTCACCGAGGTTCAGTTCGCGGATGCCGGCTTCCACCTTGCTCATGTCACCCACCACAACCCAGATCAGCTGCTTGGGCAGGATGCGGCTTTTGGCCAGTGCATTGGCCTGTTCCGGCGTCAGCGCCATCACGGTTTGCGTATAGGTGTTGTAGTAGTCTTCCGGCAGCTTGTATTCCACGATCTTGGCGTATGCGCTGCTGAGCTGGGCGGCGGTTTCAAACGAGCCTGGCAGGCCCAGGGTTTCGTTGGTCTGCGCGTCTTTCAGCTCTTCTGCACTGATAGGCTTGGCGCCGGTGATGTCTGCGTATTCTTTCACCAGTTCCTGCAGCGCTTCCTTGGTCTTGTCGGTCTGCACCGGCGACCAGCTCAGGTAAGGGCGCTGGCCCACTGCGGGGTAGATGGCAGAGTAAACGCCGTACGACCAGTGCTTGTCTTCGCGCAGGTTCATGTTGATGCGGGCGCTGAAGGCGCCGCCGAAGACGTCGTTGACGGTTTCCAGCTGCACGGCGTCCGGCGCATTGCGCGGCGGGGCCAGCTGTGCACCGGCAATCACGCTTTGCAGCGCACCGGGTTTGTCCAGCAGATAGACGACCGTCTTCTCAGGCTGTTTGACTTCGGCGATATTTTTTTTCGGCACGTCGCCTGCTTTCCATCCTGCGAAGGCTTTTTCCAGCAGCGGCGTGATTTCGGCCAGTGTGGTGTCGCCCACGATCAGTAGCGTGGCGTTGTTGGGTTTGAACCAGGCGTCGTGGTATTTAAGCAGATCGCCGCGTGTCATCTTGTTGACCGCTGCTTCGGTACCGCTGCCGCTCAACGGTAATGCATAGGCGTGGCCTTTGCCATATAACAGTTCCGGGATCACGCGCGCAGCCATGGATTGCGGCGTGGTTTTTTCACGCTGGATCGCGGCCAGCCGGTCTTTTTTCAGACGTTCAAAATCCTTCTCCGGGAAGGCCGGGTGCAGCAGCAGATCAGCGTAGATGTTCAAGCCTTTGGGCATCGTCGCTTTCAGCACGTTCAGGTTGACCTGCGCGCTGTCCAGATTGGTAGAGGATGAGAAGTTGGCCCCCAGCGCTTCCAGCTCTTCACTGATCTTTAGCGAGCTACGGGTCGGTGTGCCTTCTTCCAGCATGCGGGAAGACAGGCTGGCAACACCGGGCAGTTCGCTGGAATCAGATGCATAGCCGCTGTCGACGATCATCGAGAAATTGACCAGCGGCGCTGCATGGCGCTCTGCCAGCACCACCTTCAGGCCGTTGGACAGCGTGGCCTTTTGCATCGGCGGCAGCTTCAGTGATTCAAGCTGGCCCAGCGCGGGTTCCTTGCTGCGGTCCAGTTTTGCGGTCGTGGCCAGGTTAGTCGGGTAGGGCAGCACGGAGAGCACATAGTCGCCATCACTCAGCCATTCATTGGCGGCTTTCTTGATGCTGGCCGGCGTCGCTTCCTTGATACGTTTCAGATAAGTCTTGTAGCATTCCGGGTCACCGGTGTAGGTGGTGCAGCTGGCGAGCAGGTCGCTCTTGCCGCCGAAGCCGCCTATGCGTTCCACGATGCGTACATATTCAGCCAGGATGGTGGTTTTGGCGAGCTGGAGTTCCTGCTCGGTGATGCCGTTTTTCAGCAGCTTTTGCAGTTCGTCTGCGGCGGCGGCTTCCACCTTGGCGGCGTCTCCATCGGGCCGGGCTGTCAGCATCAGGCGGAACTGGCCACCGATCTCATTCGTATAATTGCTGGCGTTGACGCCGGTAGCGATCTGGTCCTGGTACACCAGGCGTTTATACAGGCGCGAGGTCTTGCCGCCGCCCAGTATCTGCGCGGCCAGGTCCAGCAGCGCTTCTTCAGGCGTGCCGACGCCGGGCACGTTCCACACACGGTACACGCGCGCCTGCGGCACACGGTCCTGCACAGTGCCGCGGTGGGTACCGGTGCGCTTGGCGATCCAGGCGCCATGTTTGGCCAGCGGTGGGCCGGCGGGGATGTCGCCATAGTATTTTTCCACCTTCTGGCGCGCCACTTCCGGCGTGATATCGCCTGCCAGCACCAGCGTCACATTGTTGGGGCCGTAGTTGGTTTTGAACCAGTCCTGTACGTCTTCCATCGACGCTGCATCCAGATCCTTCATGGAACCGATGACTGTCCATGAATAGGGGTGGCCCGCCGGGTAGGTATTCTCGGTCAGTAGTTGCCGCGTGACGCCGTAGGGCTGGTTCTCGCCCTGGCGTTTTTCGTTCTGCACCACGCCGCGTTGCAGATCCAGCTTTTTCTGGTCCAGCACGCCCAGCAGGTGGCCCATGCGGTCGCTCTCGGCAAACAGCGCGTAATCCAGCATCGACGTCGGCACGTTTTCAAAATAATTGGTGCGGTCGTTATTGGTAGTGCCGTTCAGGTCGGTCGCGCCTATGCGCTCCATCGCATTGATATAGCCATGGTTGAAGTTGTCGCTGCCGCTGAACATCAGGTGTTCAAACAAATGGGCGAAGCCGGTCTTACCCAGCTTTTCATTCTTGGAGCCTACGTGGTACCAGGTGTTGACGGCAACGACGGGCGTTTTGTGGTCTTCATGCACCAGCAAGGTCAGGCCGTTTTTGAGCACGAACTTGGTATAGGGGATATCCGGGATGGCAATGTCTATTCTGGCAGCGGGCTTGGCCGTGGCTGCAGGAGTCGCCGCTGCAGCAGATTTTTCTAAGGCAGGCTTGTCTGCGGCGGGCGGTTGCTGTGCGAACGAACTGGCGGAAATCAGGGCAAGCGACGCAGCCAAGGCGGCATTGTGCCGGGTAAACATGGTCATACTTTTTCTCCAGAAACGATGAATGGTGAAAAACAACCGTGCCGCCGGATGGCAATTGCCATCGCTGCTGCCATTCGACATGCACGTGCGCATTATCATAATATTAATTGGTGCAGAAGCAAATATAAACCGTTTATAGACTGATTTATCGGCTGCTTTAGACTGATTATGGGCTGCTTATGGGCTACTTATATTCTAATTATCGACTGCCTGTCGGTTGCCTGTAGAGCATTTGCAGTTGCTGCAAGCCATAAGGTGAGGGCATAAAGCGACAGCTTATTTCCCTTCGGGAAGTCCTGCATTTAATCTTCTCTTTATGGACCGATTTTTATAAAATCCTGTGATACCTTACATGTCGGGTGAGATATCGCCCGATAATAAACCATAAAAAAACAAGTTCTGCCTAGCGGAATAAGAGCAAACAAGGGAAGAAGATGAATCTGGCAATCGCTGCCGATATTTCGGCGGTGCAGGCAATCAGCGCTGTGCCTACCATCCTGCAGGCGCTGGTGGATATGACCGGCCTTGGTTTTGCCGCCGTGGCGCGCGTTACCAAGGACTCGTGGACCACGTGCGCAGTGCTGGACAAGCTCAATTTTGGCCTCAAGGTCGGCGACGGGCTCGATGTGACCACCACGCTGTGTGAAGAAGTGCGCGACAGCGGCGCCGCCATCATCATCGACCACGTCAGCAAAAGCGAGAAATACCACGATCACCATACGCCGCGCATCTACGGTTTCCAAAGCTATTTTTCCATTCCGCTGTTCCGGCCGTCGGGCGAGTATTTCGGCACGCTGTGCGGGCTGGACCCCAAGCCGGCTGATCTGAGCAACCCCGCCACTACTGCATCGATGACGCTGTTTGCGCAGCTGATTTCCTTGCAGCTGGAGGATGAGCAGAAGTTTGAAGAAACCAAGGCCGCGCTGCTCAACGAACGTGAAACGGCAGAGCTGCGCGAACAGTTCATCGCCGTGCTGGGCCATGATGTGCGTACACCACTGGCCTCCATCATCAGCGGTACCGACATCCTGCTGCACCGGCCCCATGATGAAAAATCTGTCCCTACGATAGAACGCATACGCCGCAGCGCCTACCGCATCTCCACGCTGGTAGACGATGTGCTGGACTTTACGCGCGGCCGCATGGGCGGCGGCATTTCGCTGGACATGCGGCATGAAAGTAATCTTGCCGCCGGCCTGCAGCAGGTGGTGGAAGAAGTCCGCAGCACCTTTCCCGGCAGGGATATCCGTGCCGACATCGTCATTGCAGACACCGTGCTATGCGATGCTGCGCGGCTGGGGCAATTGCTGTCCAACCTGCTGAACAATGCGCTGGTGCATGGTGCGACGGATCAGCCGGTGCGCGTGGCCGCCAGGGGCAGTGCCGGCCAGCTGGAAATTGCTGTCACCAACCACGGCCCGGCCATTCCGCAGGAAGTCGTCGCCCAATTGTTCAAACCCTACTGGCGGGCGGCGGGAAAATCGCCGCAAGACGGCCTTGGCCTTGGTCTGTTCATCGTTGCCGAAATAGCGCGCTCGCACAGGGCCAAGCTGGATGTGCTTTCCACCGACCATTCCACATCGTTTATCTTCACGCTGTAAGTTTCTGCTTTAGTTCCTGCTTTAGTTTCGGCCTTTCCCGGAGCCGCTTCCGCGGCTCCGGGGCGTTACCGCATATTTTTGCGCCATCCCGCCACCCTCCAAAAAATAAATTAAGCCATTGCTTGACTGCTCGCGGTTGATGTATTACTGTATTAATCAACTAATACAGTAAATGAGCAGCTGCAATGAACCGACATCCGCCCGACCTGTTTTCCATTTCCACCGGCACCGCCGAACCTATCTACCGCCAGCTGGTAGAGCAGGTGCGGCGGCTGGCGGCGGGCGGCCAGCTGGCCGCCGGCGATTCCATGCCGTCCGTG
>JAYSKH010000433.1:0-22782 GCA_043726505.1 Undibacterium sp.
CGGGCAACCGCAGCCCCAAGTTCTGCCTTGCTGGGGAAGTGATGGTAAATGCTGGCCGCCTTGATGCCGACGTCCTCCGCCAGATCACGAACGCTGAGGCCGCCGTAGCCGTGTGCCTGCGCGATCTTTCTGGCGGCGGCCAGTATCTTTTCGCTTGAGTTTGAACTTGCCTGATTCTTCATTACTGCGCCTGATCACAAAATAGGGGGTTGACGACGAACATTATAGCTCGTAAAGTATACCTAACAAACGTTAGGTAGTCATTGAATATTGGAAATTCAAACTACCTGTTTCACTTACTTAGATGCAAAAACTGAAACAATTGATTATTTAAAGGTAAGTCATGAGTGCAAATATTGTTCATTCCGTTGTTCGTTCCGTTACTAATTCTGACGCAAGCCACGTGGAGCCCATGAAAATTTACGATTGGCCCACCGGTCCTTATCCGGCCCGCGTCCGTATCGCCCTAGCTGAAAAAAAACTGCAATCGCATGTGCAGTTTGAGGTAGTCGACCTGTGGAAAGGGGAGCACAAAATGCCGGAGTTTCTGGCCAAAAATTATTCAGGCACGCTGCCTGTGCTTGAACTCGCTGATGGCACCTTGATCTCTGAATGCACGGCAATCACCCAATACATCGACACGCTCGATGGCGACCCCATCCTCACCGGAAGGACGCCGCGCGAAAAGGGGCTGATACAGATGATGAACAAACGCGCTGAGCTGGAGCTGCTGGATGCGATCAGCGTGTATTTTCACCACGGTACTCCGGGCCTTGGGCCGGAAGTCGAGATTTATCAGAACGCCGAATGGGGATTCCGCCAGCGCGACAAAGGCCTGCGCGGCATGCGTTATTTTGACTCTATTCTAAGAAAGCAAGCCTACATCGCAGGTGATGCCTTTTCAATGGCCGACATTACCGTCATCGGCGGCTTGATCTTTGCAGGACTTGTAGAGCTGGCCATACCTGCGGAGTGCGACGCTCTCCAAGCCTGGTACGCAAGGATGCAGCAACGTCCCAGCGTGCAGAGCTGGAAGGCGATGAAGAAACAGTTTGAGGCGGCTAAGATGTTACCTGAGCGGCCTTTGCACGCCAGTGCATTCGGTGACACAATAAGCTAACGTCACTTACCGAACTGACCATGGTTAGTAAAAAACACAAAATTCACGGCATCATCCACGCCGCTGCAGCGGCTTGCGCGGGCGTGGGTGGTGGGCTGGCGCAGGTGCCGGGGTCGGATGCGGCGGTCATCGTGCCTTTGCAGACGGCGATGATATCGGCGATTGCGGCGGAGCATGGTGTAACACTGACCAAGGCGGCGGCAGCCGATATTTTGCTGACGTTTGCGGCGACGACCGGTGGGCGCTGGGTTAGCCAGCTGCTGGTGGGGTGGGTGCCGGGTATCGGCAATGTGATCAATGCGTCCACGGCCGCCGCAGTAACAGAGGCGGTTGGCTGGGCGGCGAATACGTATTTTTCCAAAAACGCGACGGATGTTTCTGTCACCTGAACAGGTTTAGCCCGGCGGGTTTTCCTGGCCGTAAGCGGTATTCATCTTCTGCATGAAAATCTCTTCTTCAGTGCCGCGGTAGCCGCGCCGCACTTCGCTGTAGCCGAAGCGGAAATACATGTCTATCGTAGTCTGGTTGTCTGCTACGCCGGTAAATAGCTGGAAGCTGTGCACATGGGCGTAGCGGCGTTCCAGCTCATCCATCAGTTGCCGGCCGTAACCTTTGCGCGCATGGGCAGGGTGGACGATCAGGCGGCCGATATGGCAACTGAGACAGCCTGGCTCGCCGCTGACATAGGCGCGCACCGAGCCGACGATGACGCCATCCTCCACGCCCTTAAGGACCAGACCCAGCCTGATCTGTTCTTCTATTTCCTGCACCGGCTGCAGTTGCGGGTCCGGGTAGTTTGGGAATTTGGCGAAAGCTACTTTTTGCAGGTCCAGGATGGCCTGGGCATCGGGCAGTGCAGCTAATGTGATGTGCATGGATTCGATAAGGCGTAAATAGGCAAGCGGATCAACATGATAGCGGATATTGGCGGCATCCCGGTTCACGCCTCTAGTTCCGGACTTTACTTCAGGCGGCCACTGTTTTTGCATCCACCAGTTTTGCGCGCCCGGCGCCAATGCCAAACGACGCGGCGCCTATGCCCAGCAAAACAAACATCACAGCCGTTGCATGGTGGCTGCCGGTCCAGCCGTGCAGCAAGCCGACCATCAGCGGACCGGTGGCGGCCAGCGTATAACCCACCGCCTGCGACATGCTGGACAGATGGGCGGCGATATGCGCATCCGGCGAACGCAGCACGATGACCGTCATCGCGGCGGCAAACAGGCCGCCCTGGCCTACGCCTTGCAGCCCCGCCCAGAACCATACCCATCCGCCGGATATGGGGCCCACGGTCATGGCCACCAGAGCGATAACGGCAATGACGGCGAGAAAGACATTGATGATACGCTGATCCTTGCAACGGAAGGCCAACGGCGGCACCAGCAGGCAGGTCGCCACCTGAAACATGACGGACATCGATACTGCCAGCCCGGCCTGTACCCCGTCCATGCCGCGGGAGCGCAGGATGGGCGCCAGCCAGCCGAACACACAATACGCCAGTGCCGACTGCAAGCCCATGAACAGCGTAACCTGCCACGCTAGCTTGTCGCGCCACAGCCCCTGGACGGTAAAGCCGCTGTGCTGCGCATGGCGCTTGCTGGCCAGCGCCTGTGGCGCCCACATCAGCGCGATGACGATGGCCGGCAGAGACCATGCGGCCAGCGCTAGCGGCCACGAGTTATTCAGCATTTTTTCCAGCGGCACCGTGAAGCCTGCCGCGCCGGCGGCGCCCGCGCATAGCGACATCGTGTACAGGCCCATCATCAATGCCGTCCTGGTGGGAAAATCGCGTTTAACGAGGCCGGGCAGCAGCACGTTGCCGACGGCGATGCTGGCGCCTGCCAGCCCGGTGGCGATGAACAGTAGTGGAATGCTGGCCAGCCCACGCAACGCAGTGCCTGCCGCCAGCAATATCAGCATGCCCAGCAGCGTGCGTTCTGCGCCGAAGCGTCGCGCCAGCATTGGCGCCAGCGGTGCAAACAAGCCGAGGCACAGCACCGGTAGCGTGGTCAGCAGGCTGGCCGATGCGGAAGACAGGCCGGTAGCGGACATGATTTCGGGCAGCAGCACCGACAGGCTGGAAAAAACCGGCCGCAGGTTAAATGCAATCAGCACCAGGCTGGCTCCCAGCAAAATCTGGCTGGCGTTGCTGGAAGCGGACAATGATGCGGGCAATGACGTTGGCGGTACGCTGTCGATTTCTGCATCTATCGCCTGCACCAGTGCGGGAGACCTGACGGGAGAGGTGGATTGAGTGGTCATATTATTCTTTCTAACCGGCGGGTGCAGGTGCAGGCGCAGATGCATGCACAGGCGTGATGGCAGGTGCCAGCAGCCGGTCCAGCGCATTCAGCACCGGAGCCATGAATGCATGCATGGCTGCCGCTGCCTGATCTGGATCGCCACTGGCAATGGCATCGACGATGCGCTGATGGGCGGCCTGATCAGGTTCCGGCAAATCGTTTTTCAGCGTGGAAGAGATGGTGTCTTTCACGGACGTGGAAAAAAACTGGTAGATCTCGGCCAGCGCGGCATTGCCAGAGGCGGCAATGAGGCCGGTGTGGAAATCCAGGTCGCGCGCGACGAAGGCGGCTTTTGCAGCATCGTCGTCCTGGTCATAAACGCCCCTGGCGTCGGCCAGCGCCTGCAGGCGGGCAAGATCCTGTTTGCCATGCCTGACGGCGGCCAGGCGCACAGCTTGCACTTCCAGCGCAAAGCGCACTTCAAACTGATCGCGCAGGCTGGCGCGTTTGAGCTTCAGCATGCCGGCAGCGCTGTCTGCAACGGCCCGCACATAGGTGCCGGAGCCCTGGCGCACCTCCAGCATACCCTGTGTGACCAGCATCTTGACGGCCTCGCGCACGGTGCCGCGGCTGACGTTTAATAGCTCGGCCAGCTTTGGTTCTATGGGAATACGCTGTCCCAGCGGCCAATTGCCGGACGTGATTTCTACGGTCATTGCGGCTGCTGCGCTGTCTACCAGCGAGGGGCGGGGTGTATTTTGTATCATAAAGACAATTCATCAAATCATCTGATGATTTTAGGTGTGACGCTGACGGGTGTCAAGGCCAGTGCCCGCCAATGAGAGCAAGTTTGCGTCTTGCATTGCACGCAACACCGCCTTTACTTGATAATAGGTTTCCGCCAGCTTGCCGAGACTTTATGTTCTTTACCATTCCAGAGTGTTTGCAATCCGCCCGCCTGCGTGTCCGGCCTTTGCAGGAAGCCGATCTGGCTGCGGTACTTGCCTGCTACGACCACCATGAGGTGATGCGCTATTGCCCGCCCACACGCTGGCATACGATGGAAAACGCGCGTAACTGGTTTACGCGGATACAGCAGCGCATTGCCGAGGGCACGACGATGCAGTTCGTCATCGAACTGACCGAGCCGGCCATAGTGATAGGCAGCTGCGTGCTGTTCAAGCTGGACGAGGAAAGCCTGCGCGGCGAGCTTGGTTATGCGCTGGGCCGGCAGTATTGGGGAAACGGCTATATGCATGAGGCGCTGTCGCTGGTGGTGGAACACGCATTCCGCAGGCTGGCGCTGCATAGGCTGGAGGCGGAGATCGACCCCAGGAACGAGCATTCCGCCAACAGCCTGCTACGGCTGGGCTTTGTACTGGAAGGCACGCTGAGAGAACGCTGGATAGATGGCGATGACATTTCCGACGCCGGCCTGTACGGCTTGCTGGCGCGCGACTGGCTGGCCGCGCAGGAACAGCGGCCAGGCTAACGGCAGGCAAGTCGCTTGTCTTCTGCCCCGTTCTTCTACACCGTTCCCTTGCCTGCCATATTCTGTTTTGCAGCAAAGCGTGACAGCGTATCCGGCACCATGCGTTCAAAGAAGCCGGCGATAAACGACCACACGATAAGCTTCGCATACTGCACCACGTTGATCGGCGTGGCCTGGCTTAAAAAGTCAGAGAAATACGGTAACTGCGTACCATGCGAAATAGGCCTGTCCAGCCTCACGGGGAAGCCCGGAAACAGGTCGCCCTTGACCAGGCCGGCAACGAAGATGACATAAAAAATGACCGCGAACAGCGCGCCGCTGAACGGTGATACCAGCACGCTGAAGTTGCCCCAGCGCAGCACGGCGATATTGTGCACCGGGTCACCTTCGTCGGATGCGCTCTGGTAGCGCTGCTGCACGCTGAGCAGGCCGCCCATCAGGCCGGTGAACAGCACAACGCCCAGCGGCATCACATCCACGTTCCAGGAGGTGAACGTGACCAGCAACGTGTAGATCAGCAGCGCGGCCAGCCCCAGGCCCGTCATCACCGCAATGATGCGGGATACATATTCGCGCTGCTGCTCCCATGCGGGCCGTATTGCGTAGCGCAGGTGGATCTGCGTCAGCAGAAATTCCACGTCGGCGCGTAATGCCGCTTCCGTGCCGCTGTTCATTGCGGTGGGCTTGGACGGGTCGGGTTCTTTCTGGTCCGCATCGTCTTTGTGGCTGGCCTCGCCGGGTGGCCCCTGGTCGCCCTGTCGCTTGTTGTCGGTAATCTGGGCCAGATAATCGGGCGGGCGCGACGCCAGGTAGGCATCGTATTCGCGCAGGCCTGCCACATCGCGGTAGCGGTTGCGCAGGCTCCAGACCTTGCGCGGCAGCTCGGTTTTCGGCATCAGCCGCGACAACACCAGGTCAAACGTATACAGGTCGTCCCAGTTGATGCGGCTATCCCGGTTTTTATGCGAAATCTGATCCAGCTTGGCTCTTGATTCCTCCGACATCTGGGCCGCGGAGAGGCTGCGGTATTTGCCTTCCAGATGATCAAAATAAATCTGGGCATAAGAGGGCAGCGGGCTAGTCCTGCAGTCCTGTTCCTGAGACAGGAACTTCCACATTGCGCGCATCGTTATTCCCCCATTTTTGTTATGCGGCCGGGCGCCGCTTGCCGACATCTTCAATAGCAATCAGGGATTCAATCTATATGGTATTCGATAATTGTCAATTTTTTAATGTCTGCGCTGTTGTATAGCCGCTGTGGCCGTTGCGAACCTGCAACCGCGCGGGTTTCTTATTTCTTGGCCTGCGGCTTTTTTTGTGGATGGAAGGATTCTTCGTTATCGAGCATGTCGAGTATGGTTTGCATGCGTTTTGCGCGGGTTTCCGGCTTTTTTGACGTGTGCAGCCGGTAGGCAATGGAATACCGGTTGGTCTTGTTCAGCGTGCCGAAAAAGGCATGGGCTTTTTTATTTTTCTTCAGCGCTGCCAGAAAGTCGGGCGGCATCTCTGCCACGCTTTGCGATGCATAGGCAAGTTGCCAACGGCCATCTTTTTTTGCCGCGTCCATCTGCGCCAGGCCGGCGGCCTGCATCCTGCCGGTGTCCACCAGACGTTCTGCGTGGCCGACGTTGATGGCGGACCAAGTGCTGGTCGCGCGGCGCGGGGTAAATTTTTGCAGCCACGAGCTTTCATCGAAAGGCTTTTTCTGGCCGTCTATCCAGCCGTAGCACAGCGCCTCATCCAGCGCCTCGGCGTAGGTGACGGTGGCAGTGCCTGAGTCTTTTTTGAACATCTGCAGCCATATGCCGTCCGTCTGGCCATGGTGTTTTGCCAGCCATTGCCGCCATTGTGCGGCAGATGCAAAGGGCGCTATGGTCGGCTCGGACTTGTCAGGTTTGTCGGCCACGCAGTGTTGTCCATGTGAGATAGAGGGGAGGGGTGCCCATTTTTAACATTTTAACCATATTTTTGGCCAGGGCGGAGAGGGCGTGCGGACACATCTCCAACATTGCAAACAATTGTCAAACCCGGTGCTGCGCCAGCAGCCTCGTCTGTAGTTCGAGGCTATGATACTAGAGGCTGATCCGGCAGCTGCCGGGCACCGCTTTTTCAGGAGATATCAAGAGTGGCTGCTGCGCGTTGGCTGAGCAAGACGATCTGGTTGCCAGTGCTGGTGCTGGCCACGGGTGTCGTGCTTTCCGCCGCACTGGATTTCGGGCAGCAGGCAAACAATGCGCGGCGGGAGCAGGAGCATTTCGATGGTCTGGCCGAGCGGATGGTGACGCAGATCAACAACCGCATGCAGAAATATGAATACGGGCTGCGCGGCGCGCGCGGCGCTGTCATCGGCGCCGGCGGCACTTCGATCTCCCGCGATACCTTCCTTGAATATGGCCGATCGCGCGATATCCGGCGAGAATTTCCCGGCGTGCGCGGTTATGGCTTTGCCCGTCGCGTGCATCAAGGCCAGGAGGCGGCGTTTACCGCCGAGATGCGGCGCGGCGGGTTTCCGGACTTCCAGATCAAGGAGTTTGCTCCGCATGCAGGCGACCATTTCTCCATTTCTTTCATCGCGCCGCAAAAAACCAATGAGCTGGCAATAGGCATAGACCTGGCGTCAGAACCCAAGCGGCATGCCGCTGCCTTGGCTTCCATGGAGACCGCGCAGCCGGTGCTGACTGCACCCATTTCACTGGTGCAGTATCCCGGCAAGCCGGACCGTGGTTTCCTGCTGCTGATGCCGGTGTATTCGTCGATGGAAAAAGCGGAGCAGGCCACGCAAAGGGATGCGTTGACGATAGGGTGGGTGTATTCGTCATTGCAGATAGATGAAGTGCTGACCGGCTTTGATTATTTCGACGGTGAATTTGCGATGGCGCTGGATGATGTGACCGGGCAGCCGCAGCCGCCGGGTCCTGGTGGTTCTGGTGGCCCTGGTGATCCTGGTACGAGGCCGCCGCAAACGCTTTTCTTTGCTTCGCCGGGGTTTGAACAGTCCGTTATCAACGGTCTGCAGAAAAGTGTCGATCTTCCTCTGTACGGGCGTACGTGGCGCGTATATATCAAGGCGCTGCCACCGTTCATCAGTCATCTGGATGCCAAAAATCCGCAGGCCGAGGCCGGTGTAGGCGTTCTGCTCAGCGTGCTGCTGGCCGTGCTGGCCTACAATTACCTGCGTACCCGTGAGCGGGACGTAAAAGCCGGTATGGAGCGCAGCCGCCTTGCGGCGATCGTTGAAGGCTCCAATGACGCCGTCATTGCCCAGAGCCTTGAAGGAACCGTTACCGACTGGAATCGCGCGGCGGAAAAAATGTTCGGCTATAGCGCCAGCGAGGCTATCGGCAAGACGGTGATGGATCTGATCGTGCCGTTTGAATATTCACTGGAAGAAGATGATGTGGCGCAGCGCATTGCAAGCCGCCAGGCGGTAGAGCTTTTTGCTTCGGTGCGCCGCCGCAAGGATGGTTCGTTGCTGGATGTGTCGGTAACGGTGTCGCCTATCCACGGCGCCGGCGGCGGCATGCAGGGCGCCGCGCTGACGATACGCGACATCAGCGAGCAAAAGGCGCACGAGGCCAATATCCGCAAGCTCAATGCATCGCTGGAGCAGCAAGTGCAGATACGCACGGTGCAGATAGAAAAATACTCGGCATTGCAGCAGGCGATCCTGGTCAGCGCGGGTTCGGCCGTCATTGCAACCGATCGTGACGGCCTGATCACGCTGTTCAATCCGGCGGCTGAGGCCATGCTTGGTTATACTGCCGCCGAAATGCTGGGCCGGACTTCCTCCATGGCGTTCCATGATCAGGCGGAGGTGATGGCGCGCGCTGCTGTACTGTCTGCCGGGCTGGGCACACCCATCAAACCGGGCCTGGAGACGCTGGTCGTGAAAGCCGCGCTGGGCAGGCCCGATACCAATGAATGGACGCTGACGGCCAAGGACGGGCACCGCATCCCGGTATTGCTGACCGTCAGCGCCTTGCGCAATGAGCAGGACGAGATCATCGGCTATCTGGGTATCGCCACCGACCTGACGGAACGCCGCCGCAATGAGCTGGCACTGGAAAAAAGCGAGCGTTTCCTGCGCACGCTGACCGATAACTTGCCCGGCATGGTGGGCTACTGGGGCGCGGACCTGCGCTGCAGCTTTGCCAATTACGGTTACGAAACCTGGTTTGGCAGGAATTCGCAGCAGATGATAGGCATCCACGTGCGCGACATGATGGGGGAGGATATCTACCGCCAGAGCGAGCCTTACCTGCATGGCGTGCTGAACGGCGAAACCCAGCAGTATGAGCGCGTGCATATATTGCCGGGCGGCGCAGTAGCTTATGCGCAGGTGAACTATATTCCCGATATGGATAACGGCGAAGTACGCGGATTCTATGTGCTGATATCCGACATTACCGAACTCAAGCATGCGCAGCTGAACCTGGAGCAAACCAACAAGATGCTGCAGGCCCGCACCCGCGAGGCCGAAGCGGCCAGCCGCGCCAAGAGCGATTTCGTTGCCAACATGAGCCACGAAATCCGCACGCCGCTGAATGCGGTGCTGGGTATGGCCTACCTGCTGGAAAGCACCGGGCTGACGGCGGACCAGAAAAAGTACCTGGAGATGATCAAGGTATCGGGGCAGACGCTGCTCAGCATTCTCAACGACATCCTGGATTTCTCCAAGGTGGAGGCGGGCCGCATGGAGCTGTCACTGACGGAGTTCCAGCTGGCCGATGTGCTCAATGCGGTTGCCACCATCATGACGGTGAACGCCGGTGAAAAGGACCTGGAACTGGCGATCGCCGTGGAACCGGACGTACCCCGCATGCTGGTTGGCGATGCATTGCGCCTGCAGCAGGTGCTGGTGAACCTGACCGGCAATGCGCTGAAGTTTACTGAACGCGGCGAAGTCGCGGTACTGGTCAAACTGGTGCGCATGCAGTCTATTCGTAACAAGCCGTATGCGGTGCTGTGCTTTAGCGTGCATGATACCGGCATAGGCATGAGCAGCGAGCAGCAGAACCGCCTGTTTGCGTCGTTTACGCAGGCGGATTCCTCCTTCACACGCCGCTTTGGCGGCACCGGGCTGGGCCTGACCATTTCAAAGCGGCTGACCGAGCTGATGGGCGGCAGCATCGCCGTGGTCAGCGAAGAAGGCCGTGGTAGCGAATTTACCGTGACGCTGCCTTTGCAATGCGCGACGGAGCAGGAAGATACCGCGCGCTCGCGCAATGCCATCGGCAACCTGCGTTTTCTAGTGGTGGACGACAATGCCACCAGCCGCGACTATCTTGGCAAGACGATACAGGGTTGGCGCTGGGAGGTGGAGACGGCGGAGTCAGGCGCGCAGGCGCTGGTGCGCTTTGATGAAGCGCAGGCGGCGGGCCAGCCCTATGATGTAATCCTGGTGGACTGGCAGATGCCGGGCATGGACGGCCTGGAAACAATACGCGCGATCCAGGCCAGCCACGCAAATCATGTGAATGACGAAAACCACGCAGGACATCAGGAAGCCGCCGCAGGCGATTCCTGGGAAGACGACGGCCCGGCTATGGCTATTAAGAAGCCGTCCGCGCCGATCAGCCTCATCATGGCCAGTTCTTTCGGCAGGGGCAAGCTGATGCATACCGATGCCGAGCAACTGGCGGATGCTGTACTCAGCAAGCCGCTGACCGGTTCCAGCCTTTTTGATGCGCTGCACGGCGTGTTGGTGGGCCTCAGTGCGTCGGTACACGTGCTGCAAGAGGCGCGGTCCACGCCGCTTTTGCAGCGTATTGATGGTGCGCGGCTGTTGCTGGTGGAAGATAATCCGCTCAACCAGGTCGTTGCCCGGGGCATGCTGGAACAGGCAGGCGCCAGTGTGGACGTGGTGGACAACGGCCGGCAGGCGCTGGACAGGCTGCATGCCGGCCCAGGCCGCTATCATCTTGTGCTGATGGATATACAGATGCCCATCATGGACGGTTTGACCGCGACCCGCGTATTGCGCGAAGAGATGAAACTGCAATTGCCAGTGCTGGCAATGACGGCTGGTGTGATGGCATCTGAAAGGGAACTGTGCATAGCGGCAGGTATGAATGATTTCATCGGCAAGCCTATTGACGCGGATGACATGCTGTCCAAGATCATCCGCTACCTACCGGAACTGCCGCGGCACCCGGCGCTTATGTCCCCTCTATCGCCCCATCAGTCCAGCCCGGCAAAAACCGAGGCGAAATCCTTCAAGTCGTTTGCCGCAGCCACGGGAGCAAGCGCGGGAGCGGACGATGCTGTGCCGGTGCCGGTGTTTGACCCCGGCCATCTGATGGCGATTACCAAGGGCAAGCCGCAGCACACGGCAACCATGCTGGGCCTGGTCAGGAAAATTGTTGAAAACGGCGTTGCGCCGGTGGCGGAGGCAAGGCTGGCGTGGCAAGAAGGGCGTGCCGACGATGCCGCGCGCATGCTGCATACGCTGCGCGGCATGATGGGCACGTTGGGCGCAAAACGTTTTGCCAATGCCGCACTGGAGCTGGAAAAGACACTGCCGCACGAGGCAGCGGAAAAGCTGGCGACCATGTTCGGCCACGTAGAGCGGGAGTTGAACGCGGCGATAGAAAAAGCGCGGTTATGGGTGGCGGAGCAGGGCTCGTGATGCGTGTGCCTGATGCCGCCTGCACTACGGAGCGCTAGCGCCCCAGCTGCACGACCTGGTTCTTGGCAATCAGGCTCCATTCCACAATGCCGATATAGCCGTCTTCTACCGCCACCACGACATTGCGGCCATTGGTATAAATGACAGTGCCGGGCGCGTGGATATGCAGTTCCTTCCAGCCCACCGCGCGGCGTACAAACATCATCACATTGTTCAGGTGGGCGATGCACTCGTGCTGGCCGAAAGCCCGTATGCGGCGCAGCACGTCGGCTACCGGGTGGTCAAACTTCAGCATCCATTCTGCGTCGGGCAGCTTTTCCCAATAACTGCCGCCGGCGCCTTGCGGCGATGCGCACTCCCATAAATCCGTAAAATCAGAAGCAACCTGCCTGGCCAGATCGCGCATGGAGATCTGTGTGCGCAGGCTCAGGCTTTCATGGCAGTCTTCATCGGTCAGGGCAAAATACCGGTTTGCCAGGATGTCGCCGCTGTCGAATTCATGTTCCAGCTTGTGGCAACTAACGCCCCAGCTTTGCCTGCCGTCCAGGATAACACGGTGAAACGGATAAGGGCCGCGGCCCTCCGGCAGCGGAGAGGGGTGGAAGTTGACCGCATGGCGCAGATATGGCCGCCATTCCGGCACGCGCCAGTTGTAGCTGGCAATGATCAGTACGTCGCAGCCGCGCGCCTGTAAATCGGCCAGGTCTTGCGAGGTGATGCGGGAGAGCTGGATCTCCATCTTTTGTTGGGCCGCGTAGCTGACAACTGCCTGGTTGTGATTGACGACGTTATCCAGTGGTACCGTGAATAGTTTAACAGGCTGCCAGCCGGCGTTGATGAAGGCTTCGAACACGCCCATGTAGCGGTCGGCGGTGGCGATGGCAAAGCGCATTGGAGTATCCCTTTTTTTTAGAGCTGTATGGGCTTGGTAGATGGCGGCAAGCTCATATTGTTCAGACGGCTTGCGTGCACTATGTGCAGCACCGCATTTAAACATTGCCATGTAACCCCAGTTTTTCAGTCGCAACTCTTTTGTATCCGCACGTATCCTCCTGCAAAGGCTTCTTTACAAAGTGATGTAAAACTCGGTGTGGCGGCGAACAGAGTAGTGCCTTTTTGGCACATACTATGAGGACTCGTTTTGTTTTTGTTTTTGTTTTTGTTTTTGTTTTGTTTTGTTAAGGAGATGCATGATGATCAAACCGTCTGAAGATGCACTGGGCGAAGCAGTCAAGCCACCAGTGGAGCCTGCCGACCACCATCACGAACGGCTGGCCGACATGCCGGGCCAGAAAAAGAATGCGGCAGGGCGCAAGAAGGACAAGTCCACGCCTGACAGCGGCCTGAGCCGGCGCAGCATGTATGAGGATCAGTAGATGGGATTAAATGGCGGGATTAAATGATGGGAAGGGTGCCGGCAGCCGCTGGTGCCCCCTATTGGAGCGGGTTCTTCGGGCCGCGCATTTGCCTGGAGAAGAGCCGCGGTCTGGCTTGTTAGCGTAAGCTGCCCAAATGAAAGGCCCGGTGTAACCTGGCCTTTTCACAATTGGCGGGCAATCCGTTCAGGGAGGCCGCGGCTTGGAGGCGAAGGAGCGCGTGTTCACGCATCCGGGCGCCACCCAACATACGGGTTGTGACAATTATTCGGTGAATACGACTTCGACTTTATCCTTGTCGTGCTTGCTGTCGTCATTACGTGGCTCGCGGTATGGGCGATCCAGGTATTTATGATGAAATTCTACGACTCGCGCCACCATGCCGGGACGGTCTGTCTCTATTTCCCTTACCTGTTTCAGCCTGCCATTGCTTGGTGTTGCCACAATGGCGTTGGCGAATGCGCGCTTGTCAGGCCAGAAGCTTGTATTTTGGTTTTGCATGATAGTCTCCTTGGATGAGAGTGAGGCATTGGTAATGCGTGAATCCATGGACTCATCATATTTTCAGTGCAATAAATATCCAACAGGACATGATCCATAGCGCATGTCAGATGAATCTGACAACAATCGATGGAAACGTTAGAGACAGAAGGAATTTGCGCCAGCGTGAAGCGGCTGCTTGGGAAAAGGAACGGGCAGGACAGGAACGGCAGAAAAAGAACGGCAGGAAATCTGTCGTTTAAAAACGGGGAAAAGCAAATGGCAAGTGAGTAACGGCAGCAGGCGGATGCGTGGCCGGGAGGATCATGCGCATTTTCTGTTAAAGAAAAATGCGATCCTTCCCGGTGGCCGGGATGGCCTGCATCATTGTCTGGCTCATTCTGTTACTGCGTTTGCTGCCGGTTTCCGGTGTTCGACATAAGGTACGTCGAGGTATTTATGATGAAACTCGACCACGCGGGCAGAGATGCCGGGTTTGCTGGTTTTGACTTCACGTACCTGTTTCAACCTGCCGTTACCTGCGGTAGACGCAAATACGTTACTGAAAGTGCTTTTGTCGGGCCAGAGGCTAGTTGTTTGCATGATGATCTCCGTTGAAAATTTTAAAATTCATTCACAGCTTGTTTTTGCCACATCTGATTCTGAGTCTGCTCTGCTGCTGGAGCGCTGCGCTGAATTGCTTTGTGCGCAGCGCTCCGAATAAAAAAACCTGTTACCGAAATAGGGAGGTAGGGGGCGGTAACAGGTAGAAGAGCCACTCTTGCCTGGTTAGCCGCCGATATATTTGGTATTACGGCTGCCGAATCTTGCTACTGCTGTCTGTACCGTTTCGGATTTCACTTCGGTACGGCTAGCCGTGTTGCCTGTATATTTGCTGTTGGAAGCAATTTCTTTGCTGCCTATCAGCAGGTTCGATGCATGCGCCTGGTTTTGCTCTGCCTGCAGTTCAGCCGGTGTTTTAGTATCAACAACTGTTTGCACGGCGCCAGTAGCAGGCGGGTAATTGACATAAGGCTCGTTGCCGAACTGGTAGTTTGCTGCGAAAGCTGCGGCGCCGCTCAGTGTCAATACTGTTGCTGCGATCAATTGTTTCGTTTTCATCGTTATTCTCCTGATGCCTTATGGCCTCAATATGGATTCAAGCAATTCGTCCAGCTTGTCAGTCGCTTCACATATCCGGCTGACCGCGTGAGCCCTGTACCTGTCTGCTTGTTTGGCAGTACCTTGCTCATCGATGGAAGCAAGTGTAGCCAGCGATCCGGCTTCGATAAAGGCGGCTAAAAGAAATTCACTGTTCGCGTGGGTGAAATAATCGACGGCTGCGTAGCATTGGCAATCGCGCTTCATAGGAGGAACGCAGCTAATTGCAAGGTCTTATGTAAGCAGAGAGGCCTGTGCGTGGGGCAGTAACAGCGAGGTAACCCAGTAGTTTTACGGTAGTGCGTTGCCGTGTTTTTGCGTTACTGCTTGTTCTGCAGCTGCAAAAAACGCGATCGCCGGATAAATATATCAGCGATGCAGATTGCGCGTGAGAAGGAGGGAAAGAGGGCAGTACACTATGCGTTGCTTGCATTGCTGCCCATGTACTGCGTGGTTTTTATAGAGGCGGCAACAAGGCGCGCCTTTGCTGCATTGGGTCTGTCAGAACCCCAGATCGGCGAGCAGATCGTCCACGCTGGATTGTTCCAGCGCGATGCTGCCTGCAGCGCCGGGGCCAGCCATCAGTTCATCTTTTTTAACCAGCGATATAGTACCGGGCGGCGCCGCATCAATGAGTAACTTGAGCAGATCGTTTTCGGTACGCTCTATCAATGACACCACTTTTTTGATCAACTGGCCTGTCAGGTCCTGGAAGTCCTGGGCCATCATGATTTCAGATAAGGCCTGATAAGTTGTCGCGCCGGTCGACTGGCTCTGCGCCATAAAAGCGATGGTGCGCGCTGCGAGTGGGTGTTCGTCTGCCGCCTCCCATTCCGCCTGCAATTTCTCGGCGGTGTCGCCAAGCTGCTCTTGCAGCGGCATGGTCTGTTCCACCTTGTTCAGAACAGTGTTGGCTGCTTTTTCCGTCAGGTTTCCTATGTGCTGCAGGCGTTCACGGGCAGAAGGAAATTCACTGGCGGCTTCAGACAGCACGTTATCTGCGCCGATTTCTGTCAGCGTGTTATGCAACGCGCGGATGATATCGCCGAGACGTTCAAAGACCGGCGTTTCGCTGGCAAATTGCGGAGGCATGCCGCCGCTTCTTGATACCTGGCTGGCCACATTGCTCATTCTGATGCCTCCTTTTTAATTCTGAAAATAACTCTGAAAATAACGCTGAAAATAATTTAGCTTTATTGCAATGCGCTACGCTCGGAGCCATGCCGGACTGTCATCTTTGAGACGGGAATTGCTCATTTTTCAGGCGCAGGGCAGGGCTGTCATGCGGGGAGCAGTTCACTTAATGTAAAGACGGAGGCGAATTCGGGCAGGAGGGCAGCGCAGTGCCAATAAAGTTGACTTGCGGCAATTTTAACATGGAGCAGGCGTGAGGCAAGACTAACCCCCTGATTTTGCGGGCTCCGTTTGGAATGCATTTGAAAAAGATTGTGAATTCCCTTAACCCGGTGGTTTAGCTTTTGATGAAATTTGTTAGTGGTTTTCTTTCTGGCGCAAACATAGTAAGCTTAAAGTAACGTATTGTAACAATCGCCAGTGAAAGGATGATGCCATGGATATCAAACAGATGACGGTAGGGCAAAGACTGACTGTGGGCTTTGGCCTGATACTGGTTTGCATGCTGATCATGATCAGCATCACGGTTACACAATTGTCGGGCATCGCTACCATCAACACCCGCATCACCGAAAAGGAATGGGTAAAATCCGATGCGCTGAATCAGATGAAAGAGACCACGCGCGCCAATGCTGGCAAGACGCTGGAATTATTCATTGCGCAGGACAAGGCGCAGACCGCCAAGATATTGGACAGCATCAGCAGCAACAAAAAAATCATCGCAAACAATTTTTTGGTGCTGGACAAGCTGATCTATACGGCAGAGGGGAAAAAGCTGCTTGACACGATCAAAGAATCCCGCGCGCGTTACCTGGAATCTTATGAAAAAGTAGCCCGGCTGCTGGAGCAGGAAATGCGCGAAGAAGCGGTGGTCCTGATGCACAAGGAAACGCTGGTGGCGATGGAAAGCCTGATCGACAAGATAGAAGCGCTGTCGGTCCAGCAGGACAAACTGGTAGAGCAGGGCAACGCGGAAATGAGCGCCAGCGTCGGCACCAGCCGCTTCTGGCTGCTGACGCTGGGCGGATTATCGCTGGCAATAGGTGTCCTGGTCGCCACGCTGATACGTCGCAAGCTGACGCGGCAGCTGGGCGGTGAGCCCGACTACGTCATCGCGGTTGCCGACAGGATCGCCGCGGGCGATCTGAATGCAAGGATAGAGATTGGAGAAAAAGATCAGGGCAGCATCTTGTATGCGATCAGGGTGATGCGCAACAGCCTGCGCGAGATTGTCGGCGATGTGCGTAACGGCGCCGCGCTGATTGCCACGGCGTCCAGCCAGATTGCCGTCGGCAACCAGGATCTGTCATCCCGCACCGAGGAGCAGGCCAGTTCGCTGGAAGAAACCGCGTCGGCGATGGAGCAACTGAACGGCACCGTCAAGCACAATGCCGAAAATGCAGATCAGGCCAACAAGCTGGTGATCAGCGCATCCGGCGTTGCCGTTAAAGGCGGGCAGGTGGTGGCCGATGTGGTCCACACGATGCGCTCCATTAACGACTCGTCGCGCAAGATCGTGGACATCATCAGTGTCATTGATGGCATTGCGTTCCAGACCAATATCCTGGCACTGAATGCGGCGGTGGAAGCCGCGCGTGCCGGTGAGCAGGGGCGCGGTTTCGCAGTGGTTGCCGCGGAGGTGCGCAACCTGGCCCAGCGTTCTGCAGCGGCTGCCAAGGAAATCAAGGAGCTGATCAATGCCTCTGTCAATGAAGTGGATGCCGGCACCAAGCTGGTGGACGCAGCAGGCCTGACAATGGAAGAGATCGTCAACAGCGTGCAGCGCGTGTCCGACATCATGAGCGAAATTTCGGTTGCCAGCGGCGAACAAAGCCGTGGCATCAGCCAGGCGAACCAGGCTATCAGTCTGATGGATGGCGTGACGCAGCAAAATGCGGCGCTGGTGGAAGAGGCCGCTGCTGCTGCCTACTCGCTGCAGGAGCAGGCGCAGCAGCTAACCAAGGTCATCAGCGTCTTTAAGCTGGATGAGGCCGTAGCAGCAGCAACGGCCGCTCCTGCCGCGCGCAGGTTTGTGCCTATGCAGGCGCCGAAAGTGGCCGCCATCGGCTAGGCCCGGTGTCTGTTTTGCCAAAAAATGCCTTCGCTGAAGGCATTTTTTCTTTTCTTTTACCGCCCGGGCTTACTTTTTTCACCCCTCTCCGCCTGTCGCCGCTTCTTTTTCGCCTCTCTTTCATCTCTTTTTCACTTCTTTTTGTACCGTAGAACTACTAGCTGCAGTGGTTGACGCGTGCGTACGGGTCTATCGTCGCGCGATATTCAAGCGCTTGCTTGTTCGCATTGGGTAGAGGTGCATTTTTTCGCGTTTTCATAGGGAACGGCGTGGTTTTAGTCGTCCTGTTTCATGCTGCTTTGCAGCAGTGCTTTCATACCCTATTTTCATTGCTGCGGCATTGTTGCGCTATCGGGAACAATGTATTTCCATTTATCACCTTTATCGCAACAGCCTCGATGGCTACACTGCAGTCATCGATGAGCACGACACCCAAAGCAGCAAAGTCAGGCAGATAAGTGCGCGACTCACCGAGGCTGCAAACGGATGCAGACCATGCCCGCCAGCCTGTGGGAATGAATGAAATACTTGTATTTATTTACTAAACTATTCTGGAGCACGATCATGAAAACCAAACAAATCATTGCAGCAGCCGTATTGACACTGACCGGCGTGGCAGCTTTTGCAGCTCCAGTAGGCGGCGACGCTTATGTGAGCTTTCCTATCCCTAACACTTTCAGCAAAACTGCAGTCAGCACTAAAACCAAAGCTGAAGTACAGGCTGAACTGGTACAAGCCCGTTCAGAAGGCCAACTGACCGGCGGCGAAGAATATGTATCCACAGTCGGCAAAACAACCAGCACTGTCAGCCGTGCAGAAGTAAAAGCGGAAGCGATCAAAGCCGCTAAAAACGGTAGCCGCAACACTGAATACAGCTTCGGCGGTTAATTCTTGCAGCAAGCCGCAGCAGCGTCTGGCTGCGGTAGTTTCACGCAGTACGTTTCATCCGTTTGAACCCCTGATGTAAAGTCTTCATTGATGGCCTGCCCCGGTTTAGCGACCGCGGCAGGTTCTTTTTTTTTCAGGCGGCCAATTACCTGCCATCGTGGAAGAACCCCGGTAAAACTCCCGAAGAATCAGGCTCCGCGTCAAATACAGCATAACTTTCATTTTCGACACGTTTCTGTGGCAAGCCGTGCACAACCTATCCCGATAATGCTTGCGGCAACAGCACATTGTGCCTAATCATAGGCAGGTAGTGCAGTCGACATTCCGTACAACGCAATTGACAAAAATCTGGCTTGACGCCAGCAAGAGATCATCGCCGAACGGTCATTGTAATTTAAGCTCAGGACATGGCTGACAAAGACACTTCTGCAACCATCGGCCCCACTGATAACCGGCTTCACCTGGTACGCGCCAATTTATTCGCGCTACTGCTGTGGCCGACTTTGTGCGTGCTGGCCATTGCTGCCGTGTGGGTACTGGTGCAGGCCAAAATAGACCGCGACCGGGCGGAGCTGAGACGCAGCGCGTTCCGCGATGCCGGTGCGCTGTCGAAATCCTACACAGAGCAACTGATGCGCTCGCTTGAGCAGATCGACCAGGTGACGCTCAGCCTGAAATTCTACTGGAACAAAAGCGGCGGCCGGCTGAGCCTGGAAGAGCAGGTCGAGGCGGGATTGTTTCCGCAGTCCTTGCGGCTGAACGTCGGTATTACCGATAGCCACGGCATGATGCTCACCAACACCATGCCGGGGGCCATGCCGAAAGATATCGTCGGCAGGGCTTATTTCAAGGCTGCGCAGAACGAGCGCTCGGACAATATGCAGATAGAAGAGCCGGTTCGCGGCAAGTTGTCCGGCAGGACGGTGGTGCCTTTTGTACGCAGGCTGGAAACCGCCGGCGGCGCATTTGACGGCGTGATCGTTGTCGGCGTCGACTCCACTTATCTTGCCGCATTCCGGGATACGTCCAGCCTTAGTGCGTACGACTTTCTGTCGGTGCGCACGCTGCAGGGCACCGTGCTGGTTGCCAAGGTCGGCGCCGGCCTGGGCGCGCAGACTTCGATGTTCGTGAACAAACCCGAGTTTGCGACACCGGACGGTGTACAGGAGATGCCCGGCACGGCATTCGTTGATGGCAAACCCAGGATCATTGCGTGGAGCCGGCTGGGGAATTATCCGCTGATGTCCATGGTGGGTTTATCGGAAACGGATTACTTCGCCAACTATGAAAAAACCTCGGCCAACTACCGGCACTTTGCAACCGCAGGCAGCCTGCTGTTGCTGCTAGTGGGGTTTGCCGCCGCAGGTTTTTTTTACCGGCTTGCGTGGCGCAAACAACAAGCCGAAGAGGTCAAGGATACATACCGGCTGGCCGTGGACGGCGCGCGCGAGGGTTTTTATATGGTCAGGGCGCTGTATGACGGCAAGAAGCAGGTGGCGGATTTTCTGATCGAAGACTGCAATGAGCGCGGCGCGCAGATGGTGGGGAGCAGCAGGGACGAGCTGGTCGGGGCCCGCTATAGCGACCTGTACCAGGGCGAGCATGCGGAATACGTGCTGAACATTTTTCGCAATGCGATGGAAACAGGGTTTTATGAAGATGAGTTCAAGGTATCCACGCAAAGTCCGGTGCAGGGCGAGTGGATGCACAGGCGGCTGGTGCGTTCAGGCCCGGGCCTGGCGATGACGCTGCGCGATATCTCGGACACCAAAAAGCATGAAGAACAATTGTGGAAGATGGCCAATGCCGATGCGCTGACCAGCCTGCCCAACCGGCACTGGATGATGAGTTACCTGCCCACTGCGCTGGAGCGTGCGCGGGTCGACAAGCTGACGCTGGCTGTGCTGTTCCTGGATCTGGATGATTTTAAAACCATCAACGACAGCATGGGGCATCAGGCCGGCGACGAACTGCTGCAAGCGGCAGGAGCCAGGCTGAAGGCGGTGCTGAGGCTGCACGACCACGCGGTGCGTCTGGGCGGCGACGAGTTCACCATCATTATGGAAAAATGCGGCAGCGAGGCAGATATCGTGCACGTGGCTGAGCGTGTGATCCATACGCTGGCAGAGCCCTTTTCTTTTTCCGGCGGCGCTGGGCACGCCATCGGCGTTTCCGTCGGCATTAGCATCTTCCCCTCGGACGGGCAGGATGCCGAAGCCTTGCTGAAACTGGCCGATGAAGCGATGTATGCGGCAAAATCCAGCGGCAAGGGGCAATACAGATTTTATTCCGGGCTGGCCAAAGGCGGCTGATCCGTCGCAGATAAGCGGCATTTAAGCGGTATTTGTATCTGGCGGCTGCTGTTAAATCCCCGTATGCTTGTCATCTTTGAACCTGCCACCGCATTTCGACATGCAACTGAAACTACTGCAGCAAAGCGACGCCGGGCCACTGCTGCAATTTGAAGTGGCGAACCGTGCGTGGTTTGAGCAATTTATAGAAACCCGTGGCGTCTGGTTTTATACCCGCGAAGGCATGCGCGCGCATATTGCCGATTTCATGGAGAAATACGCTGCAGGCAGCCTGTACCCTTACCTAGTGCTGGACGTCGCCGGCAGCATCATTGGCCGCGTTAACCTGAGGGATGTCGAGCGCGAGGTCGGCACCGCCAGGCTGGGCTACCGGGTTGCGGCTGACTGCGCAGGCCGGGGCGTGATCAGTGCCGCCGTGCAGCAGGTGCTGCATATCGCGCGCACCGAACTGGGCCTGAAGCGCATCATCGCCCACGTGTCGGTAGAGAATCCAGCGTCTGCCAAAGTGCTGCAAAAAAATGGATTTACGTGGACAGGCGTGCGTGATGCAGCGGCGCTGGTGCAGGGCAGGGAGCAGCAGTGCCACGAATATGCATGCTTGCTCGATACCTGCGATTAAGGATTAAGCGCGCCTGCAAACGCCAGCCTTCAGCATTAGGCATCAAGCAGGCGATACCTGCGGCGGATGGATGGCTTCGCGCGATACGCTCAGCGTCAGTACGCTGCCCAGCACCAGACAGCCGGCCAGCATGTACATGCCGTTGTTGGTGCTATGCGTGGCGTCCTTGATCATGCCGACCAGTGTCGGGCTCAGGTAGCCGGCCAGGTTGCCCAGCGAATTGATCATGGCAATGCCGGCTGCGGCTGCCGTGCCGCCGAGGAAGGCTGTCGGCAGGCTCCAGAATAGCGGCAATGTGGACAGGATGCCCGCTGTGCCCAGCGTCAGCGCGGCCATTGCCAGCACCGGATTGCTGGCAAAGATCACGCTCAGCACCAGCCCTGCGGCGCCCAGAAAGCCCGGCACCGCGATATGCCAGCGGCGCTCGTCCAACCGGTCTGAGCTGCGGCCCACCAGCACCATGGCAACGGCGGCAAATGCATAGGGAATGGCTGTCAGCAGGCCGACATCCATCAGGTCTTGCACGCCCAGCGCCTTGATCAATGTCGGCAGCCAGAAGCTGATGCCGTATAGCCCCATCACAAAGCAGAAATAGATCAGCCCCATCAGCCATACCCGGCCATTGCTGAAGACCTGGCCTAGGCTGTGTTCCTGCTTGCCTTGCTGTTCACGCGAGACGGCGGCATTAATCAGCGTTTTTTCCGGGCCGCTCAGCCATTTCGCATCGGCGATTCGGTCATCCAGCAGCACCAGCGCCACCAGGCCGACCACAATCGACGGGATACCCTCCAGCAGGAACATCCATTGCCAGCCGCGCCAGCCATTGACGCCTTCCATCAGTTTCAGGATCACACCCGACAAAGGGCCGCCGATAACACCGGCAATCGCCACTGCCGTCATGAACAGCGCAACGATGCGGCCGCGGCGGGCTGCGGGGAACCAGTAGGTCAGGTACAGGATGATGCCGGGGAAAAAGCCGGCCTCGGCCAGGCCCAGCAGGAAGCGCAGGATATAAAACTGCATCGGCGTGGCGATAAACATCATCGCCGCCGACAGCACGCCCCAGGTCAGCATGATGCGGGCAATCCATATCCGCGCGCCTACCTTGTGCAGGATGATGTTGCTGGGGACTTCAAACAGGAAATAGCCGATGAAGAAGATGCCGGCGCCGAGGCCATACACGGTTTCGCTGAACTGCAGATCGCCCAGCATCTGCAGCTTGGCAAACCCCACGTTGACGCGGTCCAGATAGGCGACG
>JAYSKH010000434.1:0-1764 GCA_043726505.1 Undibacterium sp.
GGCTTGTACGACGCCATCCTGATCAAGGAAAACCACATTGCCGCGGCGGGTGGTGTGACTGCTGCAATGCAGGCTGCGCTGGCGCTGAACGCCGGTGTCAGCATACAGATAGAAGTGGAAAATCTAAAGGAACTGGCCGATGCACTGCAGGCAGGCGCAACATCGGTGCTGCTGGATAACTTCACGACAGACATGATGCGCGAAGCGGTGGAACTGACAGCTGGCCGCGCCGTGCTGGAAGCCTCTGGCGGCGTAGATGCAACAACCGTGCGCGCCATTGCCGAAACCGGCGTGGATCGCATTTCCATCGGCAGCCTCACCAAGGACGTGAAAGCGACGGACTTTTCGTTGCGGATTATTTGAGTCACGGTCGGTGCGTGACCTTGGATTTTCAAAGTGCTGGCCCAAACGGTGAAACTGCATGAAGGCCGGCGATGAACGAGCATCAATATTCTGCTGAAGAAATAGCCGCCGTCTATCGCGCGATCCGTGAGCGGCGCGACATGCGTCATTTCTTGTCGGACCCGCTGGAGCCGGGCCAGTTGGCCCGGTTGATTGAAGCCGCACACATGGCCCCCAGTGTCGGTTTCATGCAGCCATGGCGGATCATCCGCGTGACCGACCCGGGTTTGCGCCAGCGTATTCATCAGCACGTAGAGGAAGAGCGCGTCCGCACTGCCGAGGCTCTGCAGCAGCGTTCTGGTGAGTTCATGAAGTTGAAGGTAGAAGGAATACTGGCCTGCGCCGAATTGCTGGTGGTGGGGCTGATGGACAAGCGCGAACCCTATATCTTCGGACGCCGCACCATGCCGATGATGGATCTGGCTTCCGCCTCTTGCTCCATTCAGAATATGTGGCTGGCGGCGCGGGCAGAAGGGCTGGGCCTTGGCTGGGTGTCTATCTTCGAACCCTTGCGCCTGGCTGAGCTCTGCCATATGCCTGAAGGAAGCCAGCCGGTTGCCATTCTGTGCATTGGCAAGGTGCCAGAGTTTTATCCGGCGCCCATGCTGGAGATGGAAGGGTGGGACAAGCGGCGCAAGCTGAGCGACATGGTCTTTGAAAACAACTGGGGTATTCTGCCGGCAGATGCTTGAGCTTTGCTAGGGGCATTAAGGCCCTAGTTACTGAAGAGGCGCAGGCAGCTAACGAACTGAATCGCGCTACGGACTGTTGGACCGTTGTCCGCTTCAAATAAAAAAAGAGCGCCGGGGAAAAAAACCGGGCGCTCTTTTGTTTTTTGCGAGAGCTATTTTTTCCGCTTTGGCGACAGCACGGTCGCAAGTGCTTTCGGCAAGGTATCCGGATAATCGCGGCTGAAATGCAGGCCGCGGCTTTCGCGGCGGGACAGCGCGCTATTGACGATCAGCGATGCCACTTCCACCAGGTTGCGCAGTTCCAGCAGGTTGTTGGAAATACGGAAATTGGCGTAGTACTCGTCTATCTCTTCCTTCAGCAGCCGTATGCGGTGCTTGGCCCTTTCCAGGCGTTTGGTCGTACGCACGATACCGACATAATTCCACATGAAGCGGCGTAGCTCGTCCCAGTTATGGGCAATGACGACTTCTTCATCGGCATCCGACACGCGGCTTTCATCCCAGGTCGGCAGCTTGCGCGATTCGGTCTGTGGCTGACTTTCTATATGCTGCGCAGCGGCCTTGCCGACCACCAGACATTCCAGCAACGAATTGCTGGCCAGCCGGTTGGCGCCGTGCAGGCCGGTGTAGGCGGTTTCGCCGACGGCATACAGGCCGGGGATGTCGGTCC
>JAYSKH010000435.1:0-2522 GCA_043726505.1 Undibacterium sp.
ATGTATAGTTTCATTCTTCAGACGCGGGGTGGAGCAGTCTGGCAGCTCGTCGGGCTCATAACCCGAAGGTCGTAGGTTCAAATCCTGCCCCCGCAACCAGTTACATTAAAAAAGCCACGTAATAGCGTGGCTTTTTTATTAGCGGTATTATTATTTTTTGATCAGAATGGAAAATCTGGACTACAATCCAGTGTCTACTAATTGATCTGCTGTCCCCGCGATTGTAACGATCTTGTCGTTGCAGCCTGCCGGTGAGGGAAGACGGTACTGATCCAATATTGCCTGAGTGGCGCCCACTGGCGGTACGCCGTTGCATCATTGATGGCGAATACAGTGAAAAATAACAGCATTGGTATTTTGTGAGGCTAGCTATCTATGCCTCATTCAGTGCTACGTTCTGCTTATAAAACTAAAGAGTTTGCATGAATACTGCTGAGGCCAAGAGAGTCCTCGAAACTGCGTTGTTATGCGCGCATGAGCCGCTTACCGTCAATACCATGAAAAAGCTGTTTCTCGACGGCGACGATCAAGATGATGTTGTTGGTGCGGACACTATCAAGTCCATGCTGGAGCAATTGCGCGGCGACTGGGCGGACAAGGGCATAGAACTGGTTGGCCTTTCCACTGGCTGGCGCTTTCAGAGCCGGCCCGAGATGCGGGCTTATATCGACAGACTGAATCCTGAAAAGCCACCCAAGTATTCGCGCGCCACGCTGGAAACCCTGGCCATCATCGCTTACCGGCAGCCGGTAACGCGCGGCGATATAGAAGAAATCCGTGGCGTCACGGTGAACTCGCAAATGGTCAAGACGCTGGAAGACCGCGGCTGGATAGAAACCATAGGCCATAGAGATGTTCCCGGCCGGCCGTCGCTGTTTGCAACGACCAAGCAGTTTCTGGATGATCTTGGATTGGCATCACTGGATCAGTTGCCGCCGCTGCAACAGGTCAGCAAAGGCGATGTTGCCGGTGCGGACGTGCCGGAGCTGGAGGCACTGGAAGAGGGTATGTTTGCCACTGCGGTGCAGGTAGCATCCGGTGATGCAGTTGCCGATACGGCAGTTGCTGATACTGCAGATGCGGGATCAGTAGACGGTTCCGCAGAAACCGCGGCGCAGCAGCCGGCTGGCGAATTGCCGGTGGAGACGGTAGCTGCTGACGGGCAAGCTGACGAACACCATGTAGAACAGCAAGAAGATGTTCCGGCACAGCAGATGCCGGAACAGGACATCATGACGGACACCGCCGAAGTAGTTGAGGATCAGCAAACTCACGCCTCGTCCGATAACGACAGCGCGCCTGCCGACCCCGCCGCCGAGGCGGCGGCTGTGGCAGACGTTCAGAACGAGGACCTTCACGATCATGCCGGGACAGTTGCGGCAGCTGAAGCGCCAATTAACAATCTGGCAAATGAAGCCGAGGCGGATGCGTCGCTCAGCCAGCCAAATATAGAAGCAGATAATGAACACAAATAATCCAGACGACGTCAAGGCTGACGCTCCCGCCCTAGAATCTTCCGAAGGCGGCGACGCGGCTGCCAAGCCTGCCAAGCGCGGCGTCCGTGGACCGAGGAACATGCGCCGCTCGCGCGCCAGGCCAGAGGCCGGTGCGGAGCAGGCTGCGTCCGGTTCTGAGGATGTAGGCAATGCCGACGTTGTAGCGGGCGCCGATGGCAATGTTGCGGTAGCGGCGGAAGGTGCTGCGGGTGAAGCGGCCAAGCCGCGTGCGCGCAATCCACGGAAGAAAAATGATGCCGGCAAGCGCGCCGACGGCAGCGAAAGGCCGCCACGGGAGGCGCGTGAACCACGCGAACCGCGCGCGCCGCGTGCGCCACGACCGGAAGGTGCTGAGCCGCGTACGCAAGGCGCTGGCAATGGCGGCAGTGGCGGCAGTGGTAATAACAAGCGCCCGCAAGCCAAAGGCGGCCGCCAGGGTGGCCGCGGCAATGCCGGTGGCGCCGATGAAGTGTTTTCTTTTGTGACATCGGAAGCCTTTGATGCTGCACATGCTGAGGCAGACGGCAAAGGCAAGCGCCAGGCCAAGCCTGTGCGGCGTGACCTGACGGCAGATGATGATGCACCCAAGTTGCATAAAGTGCTGGCGGAAGCCGGCCTGGGCTCCCGCCGCGACATGGAAGACCTGATTGTTGCCGGACGGGTTTCCGTCAACGGCGAACCGGCCCATATCGGCCAGCGCATCCTGCCGACCGACCAGGTACGTATCAACGGCAAGCCGATACAGCGCAAGGTCAGCAAGAAACCGCCACGCGTATTGATGTACCACAAGCCAGCGGGCGAAATTGTCAGCACCAGTGATCCGGAAGGCCGTTCGTCGGTCTTTGATAGCTTGCCGACAATGAAGGCCGGCAAATGGCTGGCAGTGGGCCGTCTGGATTACAACACCGAAGGCCTGTTGCTGTTTACGACCTCCGGCGATCTGGCGAACCGGCTGATGCATCCCCGTTACGGTATCGAGCGCGAATACGCGGTCCGTACGCTGGGTGAGCTGGAAGAGGGTATGCG
>JAYSKH010000436.1:0-11775 GCA_043726505.1 Undibacterium sp.
TCTTCCATCGGCGTCAGCGGCTTGTTGTCTGCGATGCCGTCCTGCGTGGCGCGGACGATGCCGTCGGCGACGGCCAGCACTTCGGTATCCAGCCCCACCCAATCCTTGATATCACTCTGCGCCAGTTTGTCTACTGGTACGCGCACTGCATGGCCTTTGGTATCCAGGCCGAACCAGTCTGTTGCATACCTTTGTGGGTCGGTTGTAGCCCCATCGCCGGTGATGATGCTGCCCCAATGATGCGATTTGGGATTCCCAGGCCCTTCATCAGTGAGCCACAGTCCTCCGCGCAGCGGCGGGCCAAGTACGACGGGTGGAGTTTGATTGACACGTACCGGCTTGCCTTCAACGGCTATCGTTTCCCCTGTCGCGTTCCGAAAGTTGAGCTGGTGGCTCAATGTGGCAGGAACAGCTGAGTTCGCAGGCAAACTCAGCCAGACGAACAGAAAAATACGTTTGCCCGATGCGATAGTCAGTGTAGCGTCTGGCTCCAGTTCCCTGTCCGGTCCTAACAGGCCAGCCAGGCTTTGCCCGTGCGCATCCAGCAGCGGTAGCGTCGCCTGGTCTGCAAATACTTGTACGCTTTGCAGTGTCAGCGTGTGCTGTACGGGGTTGGGATTAGCGGGATTAAACACTTCCAGTTCATACGCCAGGTGACGCAAGCCGTCCGTGGCGCTCACTGGCCTTGGCGCCGCAACGCTATGCACGATGATGCTTGCACCGGTAGCCACAGCGGCAGCTACTGCGTTGTCTGAAACAATAGCCACAAAAAACGGTACAAGCGCCGCCAGCAGTGCATGCCGGATAACTTGCCGTATCGTTGGTTTGCCGATGCCCGCCAGCGTGCTGGCGGGCTGGACCGTGGCGCAGACTATGCTATCGCTTTCAGCAGGCGCAGCATGCGGGCAAAGGTCTTGCCATACGGAGGGTAGAGCATGCTGATGCCGTTCATCTTGCTTTGGTAGAAGACCGGTTTTTCCTTGCTTAGTGCGCGGAAACCCCATTCACCATGATAAGCGCCCATGCCGCTGGCGCCTACGCCGCCAAAAGGCTGGGATTCCTGGCTCAGATGCCACAGGCAGTCGTTGACGGTCACGCCGCCGGACACGGTCTGCTCCAGCACCAGATCGCGGCTGGCATTGTCGGTGCCGTACCAGTACAGCGCCAGAGGCCGTTCGCGCTCGTTGATGAAGTTGATCGCTTCGCGCACATCGCCCTTGTAAGTAACGATAGGCAGCAGTGGGCCGAAAATTTCTTCCTGCATGATGCGCATGGCGGGCGTTACGTTCAGCACCAGCGTCGGCGGCAGTTTGCGATTGCCAGTGTCGGCACCTTGTACCGGCACGGCGGCATTAGTCAGCGGCACCAGTTGCGCGCCTTGTTCTGCGGCATCGGCCAGCAGGCTGTTGAGCCTGCCAAAATGACGGTCATTGATGATGGCGGTGTAGTCAGGATTGTTGTCCAGCGTCGGATACATTTTGCTGGCGGCTGCAATCAGCGCCTTGACCAGTTCATCGCGCTTGCTCTCTGCCACCAGCAGATAATCCGGCGCGATACAGGTCTGCCCGGCATTGAGCAGCTTGCCAAAGGCGAGGCTGCCGGCGGCGGCCTTGACGTCGGCGCTGGCATCCACAATCGCCGGCGATTTTCCGCCCAGCTCCAGTGTTACCGGTGTCAGATTTTTTGCTGCCGCAATGGCGACTTGTCTGCCGGTGGCGGTGGAGCCGGTAAAGATCAGATGGTCAAAGCGCAGTTCGGAAAAGGCCTTGCCCACTTCCATGCTGCCGGGCACCACCACCATCTCATCGGCGCTGAAATATTCGCCCACGAGCTTGGCCAGCAGCGCCGAATAACGCGGCGTGAATTCCGACGGTTTCAGCATCACGCGGTTGCCGGCGGCAAAGGCGGCAATTGCCGGGCCTATCGCCAGCTGGTGTGGGTAATTCCATGGTGCGATGATACCGACCACACCCAGCGCCTGGCTCATCAGCCGGTTTTTGGCCGGCAGGTATTGCAGCGCGGTGGCTGCCCGCCTTGGTTTCATCCAGCCCGCCAGATGGCGTTTGGTATGCTTGACGGAACCGACGATCAGCGACAGGTCTGCCAGTTCGGTTTCTTGCCGCGAGCGGTGGCCGAAATCGGCGCTGATGGCATCGTTGATTTCATCGGCGTGGCGCTCGGTCAGCGTCGCCAGACGGCTCAGCCAGTCGCGCCGCTGTTCCAGGCTGGGGTTGGGGTTGGCGCGATAAGCGCTGCGCAGCCGCTCCAGTGCCGCATCCAGTGTCTGGGCGATTACTTCCGGTGCCGGGTTCATATCCATGTCAGTCTCCTCATTTTTTTATAGGCCTGTATAGCGAGTCAATTTTCACTGCAGCATGCAGCGAACGTCGTATCGGCGTATCAGCTACCGGCAGCGGGTGGGGCAGGCTTCCAGCGGTTCAATTTAATCCGCATCGGATGCTGCGTCAAATATAAGTTTGGCAACAGAGGTGCTTACATACCCGTTGCTGGCGGTTTGATGGCGGCCCTGCTATGAAAAACTTGTTTGTGCCTGAGGAGTGCGGCATGAACTAGAGCACTCCCTCTACTTTGCAAAGCTGAAATGTTGCATTTTTACAATTCAATGAAACGATAGTTTCATGTCTTGTGCAGATCATTGCTGGCTGTGTGAGCGGAGATACCCGTTTCTGGAAAACAGATGTGGAACTGGTCGCAGCCGCTGCATTTCGGCGGCCTCAGATCGGGCATACCCTGGCGGCGGCCAAGCTCGGCAAACAGAAATTTCTTCCATTTATAGTGATGCACGTTACCCGCGTATAAGGCAGGGAAAAATGTGCGCAACAGCGCAGACACGTCGTCGCGGCCGGACATCCCCAGGTCTTGCCACAGGTGTCGGCTGCCAAAACCGGCAGCGGCAATGGCGCGCGCCAGCCATTGGCATTTCATGTCGACGCTTTCACAGTTTTCTTGCAGCATATAAAACAGCGCGGTGAACTGCGCAGGCGACGTGCCGGCGATGGCCGGGTATTCATGTTCGGGTATGGCGGCCTGCGCCTGCTGGATTGCAGGATGGTGTTGCAGCAGATCTTGATATTCTGCGTAGTCCAGGCCCAGCGTCGCGGCAAATGGCGGCAGCAGACCCTGACGCGCATGCGCTACTACTGCGCAGATGGCAAGCGGCGCAAGCTGTGCTGCGTTAGGCGGATTGAACGAGGGCTGGCTGGTTGCTGGCATGGTCGGGTTCATCAACGGTTCATGCGGGAATTTGCAGTGATTTGTATCGGTTGGTATCGCTTTCCGACGCAGGAAGCAGATTTTTGGATTGTACGTTATATTCCATGCCGCATAACGAGCGCAGCAGAAATTCCACTGAAATAAGGTTTTTTCCGGTTCAGGAAGGTAAGGAATGTCATTGCTGCGCCGACCTACAGCAAGAAACAGATACGCGCCATGCAGACGATGCTCCGCGCGCGTACCTGACGGATATTTTGTTGCACACACATTAAAAGGTCATTGATGATAATCGCACTGTTGGCATTTCTGGGCGGGGTATTGACGATACTCAGCCCCTGCATATTGCCGGTACTACCCTTCGTTTTTGCCAGGGCCGATCAGCCTTTTTTGAAAAGCAGCCTGCCCATGCTGGTCGGCATGGCCATCACTTTTGCCGGCATTGCCACGCTGGCAGCGGTGGGCGGCGCCTGGGCCGTCCATGTGAACCAGTATGGCCGCATTATCTCGCTGGTGCTGATGGCAGGCTTTGCGCTGACCTTGTTGTCGCGCAGCCTGGCAGACCGCATGATGCGTCCTTTTGTCGCAATGGGTAGCCGCCTGTCTTCGTCGCCAGACGGCGGTGATCCGCAAGTGAGCGTATTGCGTTCTCTGCTGCTGGGTTTTGCAACGGGTTTGCTGTGGGCGCCATGCGCGGGTCCTATCCTGGGCATCGTGCTGACCGGTGCTGCTATTTCAGGTCCGAACACGCAGACCACGTTGCTGCTGCTGGCTTATGCGGCGGGCGCGGCCACGTCACTGGGCGTGGCGATTTTTGCTGGCAACCGCCTGTTCACGTCGATGAAAAAAACCTTCGGCGCCGGCGAATGGATACGCCGTATCCTGGGTGTTGCCATTTTGCTCGCAGTTGTCGCCATCGCGTTTGGCTGGGATACGCAGGTGCTGACGCAGCTGTCATTGAACAGCACCAACAAGCTGGAGCAGTCACTGGTTAATGCCATCAACCCGCCTGCGCAAGACGCCAGCATGGCAATGAGCGGTGCAGGAGCAAACTCAGGCACAGGCTCGATGGCAGGGCAGAATTCGATGATGATGAGCGGCCAGGCGTCTCATAGCTTGCCGGTGCAGGGAGACTTCCCGGCGCTGACCAGCCCCGGCCCGTGGCTGAACTCGCCGCCGCTGACGCGTGACGGTTTGCGCGGCAAGGTGGTGCTCGTCGATTTCTGGACTTACTCGTGCATCAATTGCCTGCGCACCTTGCCTTACCTGAAGGCCTGGAATGAAAAATACAAGGACCATGGCCTCGTCATCATCGGCGTCCATGCGCCGGAATTCGCGTTTGAAAAAGACGTCGGCAACGTACGCAAGGCAGTGGCGGATTTGGGCGTGACCTATCCTGTGGTGCTGGATAACGGCTACGACATCTGGCAGGCGTTCAACAACCGCTTCTGGCCCGCGCATTATTTCATCGATGCCAACGGCAAAATCCGCAGCCACCATTTTGGCGAGGGCGATTATGACGAAGCAGAGAAAACAATACGCGAGTTGCTGACCGAAGCCGGCGTCAAGGACTTGCCGCCTGATTCCAAAGCAGTGGCCGGCGCGACCGGCATCCAGGCCGCAGCCGATGAAGCACATATCCAGTCGCAGGAAACCTATGTCGGTTATGAGCGCGCAGCCAATTTTGTAACATCCACCAAGCTGGTACAGGATCAGGCTGCCCCCTATGCGGTACCGGCTGCGCTGCAGCTAAACCAATGGGGCCTGGAAGGAAAGTGGCTGGTAGACAGGGAAAAAGCAACGCTGGATAGCGCACCGGGAAAAGTTGTGTTCAAGTTTTATGCGCGTGACCTGCATCTGGTGCTGGGACCGGGCAAGGATGGCAAACCGGTGCGTTTCCGCGTATTGCTGGATGGCGCAGCGCCTGCAGCAGATCACGGCGTGGATACCGATGAACAAGGCAACGGCGTGGTAAAGGAGCAACGGCTATATCAACTGATACGGCAGAGCAAAGCCATAGGCGAACACACTTTTTCGATCGAATTCCTGGACAAGGATGTACAGGCGTTTGCTTTCACATTTGGTTAAGCGATAGCGGTGGAAGCAGAGGGGATGGGAGGCCGACGCAGACAAGTACGCGGGCGGCCTCGGCTTGTTAGGTTAGTAAATAGCTCAGTAAATAACTTGGTAAGTAGCTTAGTAATTAACTTAGTAAGTAACAGTGACAACAACGGAGTCGGTAAAGGAGCCGATTGCGCCTGGAGTCTGGCCTGAAGGGATACGTGCATACACGCTGCTGTTGGTAGTGGAACCGGTACCGACCATCGCAACGCCAGTCAGCGCGGTGTTACCCCAAGTGGTGGCGCGGCCCGAATCCTGGTACAGGCTATAGTTCAGGTAAGAAGGGCTGCCGCCGCCGCTGGACAGCCGGCGTTGCGGTGTTGTGTCGGTAGAGCCTGATGCAGCATGCGCGCCCTGGCCCAGTGTGATAACAGCAGGCATCAACAGTGTGCAGCTGGTGCTGATGGAAGCGCTGACGTCCTGGTTGGTCGTGGCGTTCAGATTCAGCGGATCATACGTGGTGGTGAAACCAGTCGCGCTGACGGTGCAGCTATTGGCGATGGTCACAGTATTGGTCATTGTTGCGGTAACGGTAGCTGCGTGGGCAGTGCCCGCAAAAGCGATCATCAGCATGCCGGAAGACACTGCGAAAAATAACTGAGCTGTTTTGCCGCTGTTAGATTGGGACATTGTTTTCATGGTAGGTCTCACTGAAGAAAGTTTTAAAAGGATGCTCGATGGAAATAAGCTTACCTTTTTCAATTGCATCGGTGTCGGTGGTCTAACAATGTTTAATGATTCAAGGCAACAAAGCGAATTGATATAACAATGTTTAATGAATTTGAGCAATAACATGAAGATTACGGCTGTTTTCTCTTATCGATAGTGCAAACATTGATGCAGCTTGATTAATTTTTTGCGTCAAATGTCCTGCAATCGGCGCGGGAAAAACGGAAAAAGCTGCAGATTTGCAGCTTTTTCGTTTACATCGGAGGGAGACGGAGTCAGAAATCCACGATCCCACTCAGGTTGAATTGCCTGGCATCAGCTACTGCCACATAGATATTGCTGCCGGCTAGGCTAGGCTAGGCCAGGCCGGAAGTATTGATGGCGCCGGTCAGGGCCACTGAGGCACCGCCGCCCAGGTCGTTGGTAGTCAGCGCCACCTGAGCTTGTGACGTCAGCTGTGGTTTCCTGGTCAACATGTTGACCACGCCGCCGGGGTCCATCGTGCCGCACGTGATATAAGAGGGGCCCTTCAGCACTTCCACGCGCTCGGTCGTATAGGTCAGATAACGCGTACTGCAAGGTGCTTCCATGAATAAAAATGAGAACTATTACTATTCATGGTAACATCTCAGCTGCTGTTGGCCGCTAAGCGATATTGCTTAGTCTGCAATACTTAGTTTGCAATACCTGCTTTGTCATATCGTGCCGCCCCGCTGCAATGCTTGCCTGGCTAGCAAGCGGCACAACAGGCATGTGGCTGTGATGCAATAGACAGAAATTGCACGCAGCCAACATTCGCATAGCCACGTTTACACCGTAGCAGACCCATGTTTAAAAAAATCTGGTTTCAAATCCACTGGTTCCTTGGCATCACCGCCGGTACCGTGCTGATCGTCATAGGCCTGACCGGCGGCCTGTTAAGCTTCCATGAAGAGATTCTGGATGCGCTCAATCCCGGCATCATGCATGTGACACCGGCAGCCTCCGCCATGCTCGCGCCGGAACAATTGCTAGACAAGCTCAGGGCAGTGGATCCGGAACGGCGCATCGTCACGCTGGCTATATCGTCGGAAGCCGGTGAATCGACCAAGATCACCTATGCGCCGCCGCCCGGAGTCAGGCGTGGCGAGATCCGTTATGCGAACCCATACACGGGAGAACTGCTGCCGCGCGCCGCCGGCCAGGATTTCTTTGAATGGGTGGAGCAACTGCACCGCTGGCTGCTGCTGCCGACCGACACCGGCAAGCTGGTCGCCGGCACCGTCGCCTGCTGCCTGTTCATACTGGCTTTGTCAGGACTCTACATGCGCTGGCCGCGCAAGCCGCTGTCGCTGCGCGCATGGTTCAGGCTGGACTTTGCGTTGACCGGACGCTCGTTCCTGTGGAATCTGCATTCTGTCATCGGTACCTGTGCGCTGGTGATGTACTTGGTATCGACGATCACCGGCATGTACTGGGCCTTTGACTGGGTCAAGCAGGGCATGAACACAATCGCCGGTGAGGCCGTCGCTCCGCGCAGGGCACCTCCGGTGCAGGGAGAGAAAAAAGTCGGCAAGCCTAAAAAAGCTGAACCACCAGCCGACCTGACGCTGGCCTGGGAAGTATTCCAGAAAGAAGGCGGCCCCTACAGCAAGCTCAGCATCCGCATGCCGGACAAGGCGGGACAGCCGGTGCAGTTCACCTATCTTGATCCGAATCCGCCGCATGAGCAGGCCCGCAACCGCATGGCAATAGAGCCGCTGACCGGCAAGGTCACACAGAACCAGCGCTATGCAGACAAGACTACCGGCGGCAAGGCCATCGCCGCAATCTACCCGCTGCATATGGGTACCTATTTCGGCCTGCCCGGCAGGATAGTGATGACGGTGTCCACTTTGATGCTGCCGTTGTTCGCAATCACTGGATGGATGCTGTACCTGGATCGGCGCCGGAAACAACGCCAGATCAGGGCAGAACAGGCAATTCTGCGCGCAGGGGCACGCGGCCTGGCGGCTAGCCTGCCTGCGCCGCATGGCCAGCAGGACCAGGTCTTGCTGGCGTTTGCCACGCAATCTGGCCGCGCCGAAGGGCTGGCCTGGCGCACGGCGGCAGCCTTGCAGAATGACGGCGTAGATACCAGGGTGATGTCCTTGTCGCAGCTGGATACCGAAAAGCTGCGGCACTACCACCGCGTGCTGTTTGTTGTTTCTACGTTTGGCGAGGGCGAACCGCCGGACGCCGCGCGTAAATTTGCGCGCCAGCTGACGCACCAGCCCGCCAGCGGCCTCGCGCACGTGCAATACGGCATGCTGGCGCTGGGCGACAGCAATTACGAAAAATTCTGCGGCTTCGGCCACACGTTGGATCACTGGCTGCGCAACCAGGGCGCGCAGCCGCTGTTTGCTATGATAGAAGCTGACAATAGCGATGCGTTGGCCTTGTCGCGCTGGCACAAACAGTTGGCCGGGTTGACGGGCAAGAATGCATCCGCTGACTCATCGGTAGCGATGGCCGCCGTATCAGCCGAGCCGGGAGAAAAGCCATACAGCGCGTGGCAATTGCTGGAGCGCCGTTTGCTGAATCCGCATAGCCTGGGCGAACCCATTTATCATCTGGAACTCGCTGGCGGCAATGCTGCGCATTGGCAGCCCGGCGCGCTGGCCGAAGTGCTGCCGCGCCATGCGCCGGACCGCATTGCGCTGTTGCTGGGCCGGCTGGGCCTGGACGGCCAGACTGCTGTGCAATATCAGGGCAGGGCGGTTACGCTGGCCGAGGCGCTGGCCCGCAGCAACCTGCCATCCACTGGCGAACTGGGCGGCATGCAGCCGCAGCAGTTGACTGACAGCTTGAAACCTTTGGCGTCGCGTCGTTATTCCGTGGCTTCGGTGGAGGCGGAGGGCCGCGTGCATCTGCTGGTGCGGCAGAAAAGGCATGAAGACGGTCTGGGCGTATCGTCCGGCTGGCTGACAGAATATGCGGCGACCGGCGACGACATCGAAATGCGGTTGCTGGCCAACCCGTCGTTTGAACTGGCGGCTGGCAATCAGCCCAGCATCTTCATCGGCAATGGTTCGGGTCTGGCCGGCCTGCGCGGCCTGATACGCGCGCGCTTGGCGCAAGGACAGCACCGCAACTGGCTGCTGTTCGGCGAGCGCCAATTTGCGCATGATTTCCATTACCGCGATGAAATTGGGCAATGGCAAGCGGATGGCGCGCTGAGCCACGTCCATCTGGCCTTCTCACGCGACCAGCCACAACGCATCTATGTGCAGGACAAGCTGGCAGAGAATGCCGAACGCCTGCGCGAGTGGGTGGAGCAGGGCGCCGTCATCTATGTGTGCGGCAGTCTGGACGGCATGGCTGCCGGTGTGGATGCCGTACTGGCAGATATTTTGGGCGAGGACGCGCTGGACGATCTGATTGCCGAAGGGCGCTACCGGCGCGACGTTTATTAGTCCGCGAACTGACAAACAAAAAGTAGGAGTTGTCGCTGTTTCCTCAAAGCCGTCCGGCGTGCACTGGACGGCTTTTTTCATGGTGTTGCAGAATGCCATGTCATTAATATTTTTATATTAAAAATACCAAAGACAGGCTGTGCTGAAAATACTTCACCCAGCGGCTGAATGGAATTCCGCCATCATGCACAGTTTTTGCCCTACACTTTCGGCACATTGATGGATTCAGACTCCATCATCAAACGATACAAATGGAACGGAGAAACAGCATGCCTGTCATTACCTGCGTAGAAGATTTACGCGTCCTCGCCAAGAAACGGGTGCCGAAAGCCTTTTACGACTATGCCGACAGCGGTTCTTATACCGAGAGCACCTACCGCGCCAATACCGATGACCTGGCGAGGCTGAAACTGCGCCAGCGGGTTGCCATCAACGTGGACCAGCGCAGCACCCGCACGACGATGATAGGGCATGATGTGACGATGCCGGTGGCGATAGCGCCGACCGGGCTGACCGGCATGCAATGGGCCAATGGTGAAATGCTGGGCGCGATTGCTGCTGAAAAATTCGGCATCCCTTTCACGCTGTCAACGATGAGCATCTGCTCGATAGAAGACGTGGCTAGCGTCACCACCAAACCGTTCTGGTTCCAGCTATATGTGATGCGCGACCGCGGTTTTGTGCGTGAGATGATACAACGCGCCAAAAATGCCAAGTGCTCGGCGCTGGTGCTGACACTGGACTTGCAGATACTCGGGCAGCGGCACAAGGACATCAAAAACGGCATGTCGGTGCCGCCGCGTATCACCATCGCCAACCTGATCGACCTCGCCACCAAACCGGCATGGGCGCTGCGTGCGCTCAGTGGCCGCAAGACCTTTGGCAACCTGGCGGGCCATGTCCAGGGCGGCGCCAGCGGTATACAGACGCTAAGCCAGTGGACTGCCAGCCAGTTTGATCCTACGCTGTCATGGGAAGACGTGGCCTGGATCAAGCAGGAGTGGGGCGGCAAGCTGATCCTGAAAGGCATTCTGGACGTAGAAGACGCCAAACTGGCAGTAGCCTCCGGCGCTGATGCGCTGGTGGTCAGCAACCACGGTGGTCGCCAGCTGGACAGTGCGATGTCGTCGGTGCAGGCCTTGCCGGCCATTGTTGAAGCAGTCGGCGACCAGATCGAAGTCTGGTTTGACGGCGGTATCCGTACCGGACAAGACATCCTGAAGGCGACCGCGCTAGGCGCCAAGGGCACGATGATAGGCCGCGCATTCCTGTACAGCCTGGGCGCAATGGGTGAAGAAGGCGTGACCAAGATGCTGGAAATTCTGCACAAGGAACTGGACGTCAGCATGGCGCTGACCGGCACCAAGGATATCCGCCAGGTCAACCGGCAGAATCTGGCCGTCTACTGACGGGAAAAACCACCGCAGCAAATGGGCCGCGGCGTATAAAGCCGCCGCTTAAGCTATGCTATGGTCTTTCACCGACACGCTGAGGATAGCCGCGCATGCAAATCTTCCACAATCCCGTTCACCACCTGCACCAGGGCCGCCATGAAATGTTCCGCGGCCGCCTGGTGCCTTGCCATGAAGTGCCGGACAGGCTGGACCATGTGCTGGCCGAATTGCAGCGCCGTCCGGCAGGCACGCTGCATACGCCGCCGGAAGTGGCAATTTTCGATCTGGAACGCATCCACAGCCGCCGCTATCTGGATTTCCTGGCTGGCGCGTGGGACGAATGGGTGGCGCTGGACCCGGCCAATGCCGACATCGACGCACTGCCTTCAGTCTGGCCGGCGCGCAGCTTCCGGCACGATATACTGCCGGCAAATTTTGCCGCCCGCATGGGTTTGTTTTCCTTCGATGCGGGTACACCGCTGACTGCCGGTACCTGGACTGCAGCCAGGGCCGGTGCTGCCTGCGCGGTTTCGGCAGCACGGGTAGCGGCTTCCAGTACTGCGGCGGACCCGCACCATGCGTTTGCGCTGAGCCGCCCGCCCGGCCATCATGCGGGAGCCGACTTTTTCGGCGGCTACTGCTTCCTCAACAATGCCGCGCTGGCAGTGCAGACGCTGCTGGACAGCGGCCTGCAAAGGGTTGCCGTGCTGGACGTGGACTACCATCACGGCAATGGCACGCAAAGCATCTTTTATGAGCGTAGCGATGTGCTGACCGTGTCGCTGCATGGCGACCCTAGCACCGAATATCCATTTTTCCTCGGTTATGCAGACGAGAGCGGCGCCGGTGCAGGCCTTGGCTATAACCTGAACCTTCCCATGCCACGCGGCACCACATTCCCGGCCTGGCGCCAGGCTTTGCAAAGC
>JAYSKH010000437.1:0-24566 GCA_043726505.1 Undibacterium sp.
ACAGGATAGCGACAAACTGACGGCGCTGATCACCATGTGCAACAACTACATCAGCGGCGATTAGACTAGTCCGGCACCAACCTGAGCGCAGCACAGTCGGGCAGCCAGGCACTCAGCCGGGTTTGCCTGCATGGATTGCTGCGCGCTCCAGCACGCCGGCAAAAGTGCTGGCAAACAGATGCGCATCGCCGGGCCAGCGCGCCGACACATAGTTGCGGTCCACCACTACAAACGCGGCGCCGGTATCTGCATCGCTGTCACGGAACAGCCCGCTGGTTTTCCGAAAAAAACCGGGCGCCCCTGCCTGCACATCCTGAAAGTCCGAGGCCTGCGCCAGCGAACGCCGCACTTCACCTTCCACGCCCCAGTAGCCGGCCGGATCGCCCCGCTGCTCTACATAAGTACGGTAATAATCGGCATCCCAGAAACGGCCTGCAAACTTCATCATTGACCACGCAGACTTTTCCAGCTTCCACGGCAGCGCCGTGGTCTGCCGGCCAAACAGCACAGGTTTGCCGGTGCGCGGCGACACGCTACGCGCCGCCGCCAGCACACCGTGGCAGATTGCCGCCACGGGCTTGTCCTCATCAAAAAATTCGGCGATAAAACGCTGCAACACTTCGCTCTCCAGATAAGCGCGCATACCGCGCGCCCTGTGTCCGCCAGGCAGCAGCAAGCCATCAAAATCAGCGGCGCGCAAATCACTATAGCTGAGCGGCGCGCAAAATGCGGCATCGCTTTGCATGGAAGCATAGGCGCTGCGCGCTTCCGCATTTGCCCTCAGCGTCAGCCCAAGCAGCTTGAGGCTTTTCAGGCCCGGCACAAAACCCCAGAAATCCAGGCCCTCGCCGCTCAGCATCATGCTGTCAGCCTGCCCCGGCTGGCCATCGGGCGTGGCAAACAGCACCTGATGTCCATGCTTGCGCAGTATTTTCCATGGAATGGCCACCTCGGTGGGATCGAAGTCGAGATGAGGGATAGGGATGACAACGGTGGCCATGAAGCTGTCCTTGGTGATGGGCTATGCCAGATTGGGAAACCCGCGCAACGATGCAGCTAGGTCATGCTTCACCGAATATTGCTGAATATTGCCGGAGCGAATATACCGCCAAAGCCTGGCGTCAACAAGAATGGCTGCTGCAATATGGCAACAAGTTGCCAAGGTGGTCGCAAAAAATACCAGTTTCCATAAATCAAGCAAATAATTTACTCTATAGTAATATTTTTTTCAAAAAACTTGCTCAAAAAATGGGCGGTCCAGCTTGGTGAACGCGCCGCACCAAAATTATCAAAATCATTAACTTGTTTGGATTACACAACATCTTTCGCGTCATTTTGGTGAAATATTCCTTGGCGAATGACTAATTCTTGACATGTTTTTGGCAGTGGCAGTTAATGATCAAAACAGTTACGCAAACGTTTGCGTCTGATTTATCGATTGATGAAAGAGGCGGTATTCAGCCTCATTGGCAGAAGTGCAAAAGCAATAAAAAAAGCAATATAAAAGCTGCAAAGATAGCAAGATTTGTATAGATGAAGTAAATAACCGAGGAAGAGCACATGCAAAATAAGCTAACCAACAATTCCGTGATGCAGGGAGCAACCCGGACACTGATCGCCTTGGCGATTGCGTCCGCCTTCCCCATGCACGCAGCACTGGCGCAAACGGCACCGGCCGATGCCCCAGCTGCTGATTCCAACAAACTGGAAACGGTCATCGTTACCGGCGCGCGCCGCACAGAAAACCTGCGCGACGTACCGCTGTCCATTTCGTCGATCAAAGGCGAAACGCTGGACACGTATAACGCCGCTGGTCAGGACATCACTTTTCTGGCGCAGCGCGTACCGAGCCTGAACGTTGAATCCGACTTCGGCCGCACCTTCCCGCGCTTTTATATCCGCGGTCTGGGCAATACCGATTTCGACATGAATGCATCGCAGCCTGTCGGCCTGATTTTTGATGACGTCGTACAGGAAAGCCCTATCCTCAAAGGCTTCCCTGTTTTTGACGTCAACAACATCGAAGTACTGCGCGGCCCGCAAGGCACGCTGTTCGGCCGTAACTCGCCTGCCGGTATCGTCAAGTTCGATTCCGCCAAGCCGACCAATGTATTTGAAGGCTACACCAACCTGGGCTACGGCAACTACGGCGCCGTCAACCTGGAAGGCGCAATCAACGTGCCGCTGAGCGACCGCTGGGCAATGCGCTTCTCGGGCCAGGCGCAAAGCCGCAATGACCGCGTGTACAACACCAACCCTAATCCGAACGGCGGCACCAAGTCTTTCGAGGGTTACCACGATAACGCAGCGCGTCTGCAGTTCCAGTACAAGGACGCCAACTTTACCGCCCTGTTCAGCGCCCATGGCCGCGACATGGCTGGTAATGCCACTCTGTTCCGCGCCAATATCATCCAGAAAGGTACGAACGACATCGTGCCTGGTTTCAATTACGCCAGCTATCCGACTGACGGCATCAACACGCAGACTCTGACGTCCAGCGGCCTCAACATGAACCTGAAATGGGATCTGGAAGGCATGAGCCTGTTTTCCGTCACCGGCTACGACCGCGCAAAGGTATATAGCCGCGCCGACGTTGACGGCGGCTACGGCGCCACGTTTGCCCAGCCTAGCGGCCCTGGCTTCATCCCCTTCCCTTCGGAAACCGCGGACGGCCTGCCTTTCCTGAGGCAGCTGACGCAAGAGTTCCGCGTACAGTCCAATACCAAGGACGCACTGCAGTGGATCGCCGGCGTGTATTTCTTCAAGGAAGACATCCAGGTTGACAGTTTTGACTTCAACTCCCTGGGCGGCAATGTACAGGACGGCTATGCGAACCAGCATCAGCACGCCAAATCCTGGGCGACTTTCGGCTCCGTCAACTACGCAGTCAATGACAAGCTGAAACTGCGCGCCGGTGTGCGCTACACCGACGACAAAAAAGACTTTGACGCAAAACGCTATGTCACGCCAGGCGCAGGCCCAGGCGACACCGGTACTCCAGTATTGACAGCCAACCCGCGCTCCAATAACGTCAGCTGGGATCTGAGCGCCAACTACACAATCGACCCAAGCACCAGCGTGTATGGCCGTGTTGCAACCGGCTACCGCGCGCCAAGTATCCAGGGCCGCGTTTTGTTCGGCAACAGCATCTCAGTGGCCGATTCGGAAAAAAATCTGTCGTTTGAAGCCGGTATCAAGAAAGACCTGCTGGATAACACAGCACGTCTGAGTGCCACTGTATTCCAGTACCGCGTCAAAGATATGCAGCTGACCGCCGGCAGCGGCGCCGTCAACCAGAATCAACTGGTTAACGCGGACAAAGTCGAAGGTCAGGGTCTGGAATTGGAAGCACAGGCTAACCTGAACCGCAACTGGAAAACTACTTTCAGCACCAGCTACAACAAGACCGAGATCAAAGACCCAGGTCTGTTCGCGGCTCCTTGCGGCAACGGCTGTACTGTAACCAATGCGCCAGGTCCATTGCCAGGCACTGTGTCGATCAACGGCAACCCACTGCCGCAAGCACCTAAATGGGTAGCCAACTTCACGCTGCAGTACACCGTTCCTCTCGGCGAAGGTGACCTGTATGCGTTCACAGACTGGTCCTATAAAGGCAAGTTCAACGAGTTCCTGTATGAATCCAAGGAATACACTGCCAAACCTCTGACACTGGGCGGCGTACGCGTCGGCTACAAATGGGGCAACGGCAAATATGAACTCGCTGCATATGGCCGCAACATCACCAACCGTCAACAAATCGTCGCAGGTATCGATTTCGACAATCTGACAGGTATCCTGAACGAACCACGCGCCTACGGCGTGCAGTTCAAGGCCAACTTCTAAGACCAGCTCGATCTGGCTTTCCAGCCGGTTTCCGGCTGGGCAAGCAGTTCTCCAAGCCGGGCTTCATTGCGAAGCCCGGCTTTTTTATTGCCGCGCCTGCCCCCCCCACTTTCCCCCGCCATAACCGATAACCGATTACCGCCCAAGTTATCCCCTTTGTGAGGGCGCACACAGACGAAAGCGCGCAGAATCGATTATCATTGCGCTATAGAAGTCCAAGCATGCTCAAGCAAGCCCCGTTATTTGCCAAAGCAAGCCCAAGGTAAGTCCATTTTTACGATTTTCTGCAAAATTCCGGCCCTTCCTGCGGCCGGACACTCCTGGCCAAGATGACCGCTACCGATACAAAAAAATACCTTCCCTGGGTCGTCGCAACCGCCCTGTTCATGGAGCAGCTGGACTCCACCATCGTCAATACCGCCATCCCCAGCATGGCCGTCAGCCTGGGCGTCACCCCGTTAAGCCTGAAGTCTGTAGTCACCAGCTACATCCTGAGCCTGGCGGTCTGCATCCCGATCAGCGGCTGGATGGCCGACCGTTTCGGCACCAAGCGCGTGTTCATGATTGCCGTTACGGTATTCACCATTGCCTCTGTGCTGTGCGGCGTATCCGCCAATTCGCCGATGCTGGTGGCCGCGCGGCTGCTGCAAGGCATAGGCGCGGCGATGATGATGCCGGTTGGCAGGCTGGCCATCATCCGCACCTTCCCCAAGTCCGAACTGCTGGCCGCGATGAACTTTGTGATCCTGCCTGCGCTGATCGGCCCTCTGCTTGGCCCGACCATAGGCGGCCTGATCGTGCACTGGATGAGCTGGCGCGAAATCTTCTTTGTCAACGTGCCGGTAGGCTTAGTGGCGCTATATCTGATCCACCGCTATATGCCGGATTACCATGGCGATGAGCCGCGCCCCATCGATCTGGTAGGCCTGGTGCTGTATGGCTCGGGCATCGCACTGCTGTCATGGTTGCTGGAAATTTTTGGCGAGCATCAGGTAGATCCTACGTCCGGCGCCGTGCTGTTCATACTCGCCATTGCGCTGCTGGCCGCCTACGTCTGGCACGCCAACCAGTCATCGCACCCGCTGTTGCGGCTGACGCTGCTGAAGGTGCGCACTTTCCGCGTGGCCGTCATCGGTGGCTTTATCACGCGGCTGGGCATAGGCGGCCTGCCTTTCCTGCTGCCGCTGCTGTACCAGCTCGGAATGGGTTTGCCCGCGTGGCAATCCGGCCTGTTGATGATGCCGTCTGCCTTCGCCGCCATGGGCATGAAGCTCATTGCGCCCCGGGTGTTGCGCAAATACGGCTACCGCCAGGTGCTGATTGTCAACACCGTACTGATAGGCGTGACAATCAGCCTGTTTGCGCTGGTTACCTCCGCCACACCGGTGGCGTTGATCGTGCCGCTGGGCCTGACGATGGGCTTCTTTAATTCGCTACAATTCTCCAGCATGAATTCGATGGCCTATGCCGACGTCGACGACAAGGATTCCAGCATGGCCAGCAGCATCGCCAGCTCGCTGCAGCAACTGTCGCTGAGCTTCGGCCTTGCCGGCGGCTCGCTGGTGGTGGCCTGGTATCTCGGTGACAGCCCGCAAAGCGACAAGCTCTTGCTGACATCTTCGTTACACCATGCCTTCCTGACGCTGGGCATCGTCACCGCCTTGTCTTCGCTGTCTTTCTGGACCTTGCGCCCCACCGACGGCGAAAGCGTCAGCCGCGGCAGCAATTAAGGCGTGCGGACAAATACGCAAAGTGCGGCAGCTGCAACAAAACTGCTACAAATTTCATAAGAAAAATGCGGCATGCGCACCACATTTTTGCGTAGCCTGATATACACTACGAGCATTCCATCAGCAGCGCAGCGAGCACAAACCACCCATGCCAACACGTCGTCATGTTTTGAAAAAGAGTTTGTGGCTGACGGCAGCCGGCTTGTATACCGGCACCCTCACCGGCGCATCCTTCGCCAATGCAAACACCCCGGCAAACACCTCCAATAGCGGCGCCGACAAGCCTGCCACCAACATGGAGCCGCCTCCGGATCTGTTTGATTCGCAATCTCTGGACATAGAATTCTGGGTCAAGCCGCGCACGCTGGACATCATCCGTCCCGCCACCGGCGAACATACCAAGCTGCTGTACTGGAAAGACGGCGACGTTCAGGAGTCTGCCTACCAGCAGCTGTGCCACATGCTGCGCGACGTTAATGGCAAACAGACGGTTCCCATCGACCCCAAGCTGCTGGAAACCTTATGGGCAACGCAAGCCTATGTTGAACGTTTCGGCATGGTGCAGCCGCTGCAGATATTGTCAGGCTACCGAACTCCGGAATCCAACCGCAGGCTGATAGAAGAAGGCGTTCCCGCTGCCAGGAAATCGCTGCACATGGAAGGCCGCGCGGCGGACATCCGCATTTCCAAGCTGCATGAAGAAGTGCTGGGCGGGCTGATCCGCAGCTTCCGCGGCGGCGGCGTCGGCTTTTATTACCGCCCCAGCGCACAAGGCGGCTGGATACATACCGACACTGGCCTGCAGCGCATCTGGAAAGGCTGAGGCCGAAAAACCGTCCTGGAAATCTGGCCTACAGCCGCATCGGTTCGCGTGTATGCGGTGCAGGCGGCGGGTCTTTCACCGGTTCGTCATCAGGCCTGTCTGGCTGCGGCGGCACCGGTTCCGGCTTCTGGCTGGGCTCAGGCGGGATTCTGGGCAGACTCATAAGCTTCTTTCGTGGGTATCGAAAGAACTCAAGTTAGCAGATATCCGCTGCTGCTTCTGTGTGCAAACACACCCTGCCCCACAACCCTCAGCGACACATCAATTTACTCCGCCACGTCGTCTTTATGTGCGGCAAGCTTATGCGACAGCCGCTGCGTGATCTTGACCATATCCGCGTCCGCGCGTTCAAACCCGTACACCGTCAGCGGAAAATCCAGCGTCTTCTGCACTTCCCAGATCCTGTCATGCTCATGCGGCGCAAACATCTGCGCGGGCGCACCTACCGCTACCCAGCCTATCGGCACAAACGCGCCGGCAGCGACATGGGTCTTGATGTGCACAACACCGTTGATGCGGACTTCACTCCCCTTGCCCAGCCGCGCGGCATGGAATACGGAGGCGCCCGTGGCCACAAACACTTCATCCTCTATCGTGCACCCCACCACATGGGTTTGCGGCCCGATCAGGCAGTTGTTGCCGACGCTAAGCACATGCTCCGCCGAACTACGCAGCACCGCATTTTCCATGACAATGCACTCGCGCCCTATCGTGATGGAACCACTCTCCGCAATCAGCTGCGCGCCAAACAGGATGCGGCAGCCTGGGCCTATGCTGACGTCGCCACATACAACGGCATTCGGCGCTACATAGGCACCGGGGTCGATACGCGGAGTTTTATTGTCATGAGTGATGATCATTGCGCCGGCCTTTTTATCATTCGGAGAAATCCGATGCTGACACATTCACCCATCTGGCGTCAAATGGGGCCTGGCACTACGCCATGCCCCACCATGCCCACCATGCCCGCCATTCGACAGGGCGCAGCCATACCCCTACAACGATCAGGCAGCCTGCTCAGACACCTGCAACAGATCGTCTATGCCTATGCGTTTTGCAAAATCGCGCCTGACCTGCTCAGCCACTTCCGTCACCTCCGCCGCGCCATCGCCAATGAAGTCAATCACGCTGCGGAAAGGCCGCGTTCCTGCAGGCAGGCTGACAATACGGGCGATGTCGTCTGCCACGGCCTGCGGATCTGCATCGTCCGGCGTCAGTGCACTGAGGCGCGCGCCGACCTGGTCCATCAGGCCGTTGTAACGGCTGTAGGCAGCAGCAGTCGTTTCGTCCGCAGGTTTGCCGGCATTCGGAAAATGCGCGGTGCCGCGCGTAAAGGCGCCCGGAACAACGATGGAAGTCTCAATGCCAAAACGAGTCAGTTCATACGACATGGTCACCGCAATCGAATCCATCGCAGCTTTGGCCGCCGCATAAGGGCCCATGAAAGGCGGGAAGCCGCCACGCACCGTCGTGCTGCTGACCCACAGCATCAGGCCAGACTGGCTATTGCGCATTGCCGGCAACGCCGCGCGGTTGACCCGCTGCGCACCCAGCACATTGGTGTCGAACACCTTGCTGATTTCTTCCGGGCTGAAGGCTTCCATCGCTCCGACCACCAGATGGCCGGCATTGTGTACGACGGCATCCAGGCGGCCTTGCTCATCCAGAATGGTCTTGACTGCCGCATCGGCGGATTCCTGCGACAGCACATCCAGCTCCACCGCACGCAGGCTGTAGCCATGGGCAAAGGCAAAGTCAATCAATGCCCTTACCTGCGACGCATTGCGCCCCTTGATGTCGCGCATGCTCGCATACACGGTATGGCCTGCGGCTGCCAATGCCTTTGCCGTCAGGTTGCCGATGCCGGTGGAAGCGCCTGTGACTAAAACGACTGATTTCATGATCTTCTCCTTGAGAATAATGTATGTTGACGATAATTTTTTACGTCAGATTATTTAAACGATGCCGCCGTTGGCGCGCAATGTCTGGCCATTGATCCAGCCGCCGTCTGCGCTCACGAGGAAGGCCACTGCTGCTGCGATGTCGTCCGGCGAACCCAGGCGCTCCAGCGGCGCAGCTTTGCTCATGCGCTCAATCACCTCTTCGGTTTTGCCGTTCAGGAACAAGGCCGTTGCAGTCGGCCCTGGAGCAATGGCGTTCACGGTAATCTGTTTGCCGCGCAGTTCCTTGGCGAAGATATTGGTCATCGTTTCTATCGCCGCCTTGGACGCTGCATAGACCGAGTACCCAGGCAGCGCCAGACCGACAACGCTGCTAGAAAAATTGACGATGCGGCCGCCGCTTTGCAGACGCCGTGCCGCTTGGCGCATCGTGTTGAAGCTGCCTTTGACATTGATGTTGAAGATATTGTCGAACGCAGCGTCATCGGTATCTGCCAGCACCGGCAAGCCTGCCGGCATCACGCCAGCATTGTTGACCAGCACATCGACCTTGCCAAAAGCCGCTTCCGCCGCATCGAACAGAGCCGCCACCGCAGCAGGATCGGCAACATCGGCCTTGGCTGCGATTGCCTTACCGCCGCCAGCGACGATTTTCGCCACCAGCGCATCAGCTTCATCGCTACGGCTGGCGTAGTTGACAACAACGGCCATGCCGTCTGCCGCCAGACGCTGCGCGATGGCTGCGCCTATGCCGCGTGATGCGCCGGTAACGATGGCAACTTTGCCTGCTGGGGATGTAGTGTTGATAGTAGTCATTTTGATGCTCCTTAATGGTGATGTATAGGATGAGTCTTGCTTCCTGTTAAGGCTGCGCAGCTTTTTGTGTGAGCCAGTGAAGGCATTATGCCTATTGATCTACAATGGATAAACTTGGTAAAATTGCCTTTACTGTGCAATTTAAATCAACAATAGATGCCGACACCAGGAAAGCACCATGGACAGGTTTGAATCAATGCGCATCTTTACCCGTATCGTGGAGCTGGGCAGTTTCACCAAGGCGGGAGAAGAGCTGGGCTTTCCCAAGGCTACCGTCACGCATGCGATCAAGCAGCTGGAAGCCAGACTCAGGGTGCGCCTGCTGCACCGGACCACGCGCCAGGTCACGGCCACGCTGGATGGTGATGCCTATTACCGCCGCTGCATGCGGCTGCTGGCTGATCTGGAAGAAACCGAAAACATTTTTAGCGAAGCTGCGGCCAATCCTGCCGGCAAACTGCGCGTGGACATGCACGGCACGCTAGGCATGCATTTCGTCATGCCGGTGCTGCCGCAGTTCTGCGACCGTTATCCAAATATAGAACTGGAGATCGGCATGGGAGACCGGCTGATAGATCTTGTCAGGGAAAGCGTGGATTGCGTGCTTCGGGTCGGCGAGCTGCGCGACTCATCGATGGTGGCCCGCAAAGTAGGCAGCCTGCAGCAAGTGACCTGCGCCAGTCCAGCCTACCTGAAGAAACATGGCGTGCCTATGGTCCCAGCAGAGTTGCAGCAGCACCGCGGCGTCAACTTCTTTTCTTCGCAAACCGGCAAGCCCTTCCCTTTTGACTTCATCGACAACGGTAAGGAAGTCAGCTATGCAATCAAGGGGACCGTATCAGTCAATAATGCAGACGCCTATGCCGCCTGCTGCATCAACGGCTTCGGTCTGATACAGGTGCCGCGCTATCATGTAGAAAAAGAATTGCACAACGGCCAGCTACAGGAAGTGCTGGCCGATTTCAGGCCGGCCCCCATGCCGGTTGCAGTGCTCTACCCGCACCACCGGCAGCTATCGCCCAGGGTCAGGGTATTTGTGGACTGGATGGCGGAAGTTTTCGCCAATGCGGCATAATAAAAACGACTATGTAGAAAGGACAGCCATGATAGACAACGAGGCATTGTGCAAGGAGCTGAAAGCCTTCGCCGCCGAACGTGACTGGGAACAGTTCCACACGCCCAAAAACCTGGCGGCATCAATTTCCATTGAAGCGGCAGAACTGCTGGAGTTGTTCCAATGGTCGCGCGGCCAGCGCTGGGAAGAGTTGCAGGAACCAAAACTGAAAAGCCGCACCTCAGAAGAGCTGGCCGACGTGCTGCTGTATCTGGTGCGTTTTGCCGACCTGGCCGGCATAGACCTGGAACAGGCAGCGCGGCAAAAGATGCAGGCCAATGCGGCCAAATATCCGGTAGAAAAATTCAAAGGCTCGGACCGCAAATACAACGAAGAATAATATCCGGAAAAATCTGCCTGCTACTCTACCGGCAGGCCGAACACACTGCGTATACAGCGGTAGAGCGTCGCCCACTTCAACGGCTTGAAGATATACCCGTCGGCGCGCGCCTTCAGGCCGTGCATGACGTCAGTATCGCTGATCTGCGACGTCACCATGATGACCGGAACCGCCGCCAGCTTTGGATCATTGCGTATCATCTCCAGCACGTGAAAACCATCCTTGCCTTCCAGTCCCGGCACCACAACGTCCAGCAGCACCATGTCCGGTATCGCTCCATTCTTCAGCACCGCGATGGCGCTTGGGATATCTGCCACCTGTTTGACATTGACCTCTTTACTGGCCAGCATCGTCGCCATCAGGTTGGAGATGTTTTCATCATCCTCCATGATCAGGATGGAAAGGCCAGCCAGGCCTATACGCGGAAAAGCACTCGCGGCCTGCTTGGTATGGGTAAAGAAGCCCTTTTCCTGCAAAGACTGCGCACCCCTCTGGGCTTCTGCCCAGGCCTGCACGCTGTCTTGTGGGGACAGTTCGGTAACTTCGATTTCAGATGCCGGCGGTGTATTGGAGGCCGGCGTGTAGTCCATCCGTACGCTTTTTTCCACCACGGGTTCTACGATTTCCTGCTCTGCAAGCGGCAGCACGCGGATATACGCACTTCGTTCCAGCGTATCCAGCGCTTCGCGCAGCTTTGGCACCGGCATGCCGGCAAATGCGGCAATCAGCTGCGCATTATTGGATCTGCCATCCACCCGCGCCAGGATTTTCATGCTGTCCCTGCTCAAGTCCTTGGGCACGTTTCTTAATGCCGCCAGGCCCTTGGCAGTCTTGCTGTAAATTTTATCCATAGTACTCTTTGCACCTCAACGGCAAATCCAGCTACAGGAGCCAACGCTGCTGCATCGATTGGAACCACCCGCCGCAAAGCGAAAATATTCCCGATAAGAACTATAACCCCGTAATATGTTGATTGTATTGCAATGTCGATATCAGGGGTAGCAAAAATGTAACCATCTGTTAAGTATAGCTCGCAAGCAGACAGATGTGTCATGGCCTTCGCATGCGGCGCCGCGCATGCAAATAGCCGCGGAGATTAATCAGGTAGGCGTACGGTGCTGGAATGTTTGTTGTCGCCGGTGCAGAAGGTCGCTAGAAAAAGATAAGACTGAGAAATGACGCGATGACCAGTCACAGTCTGAATCCAAAAAAATCAATGAACCGATTTATTTAACTCCAGGAACTGGTGATGACAGGAATATTTTTATTTCTCGTAATGTGTATTTGGTTTGTGGTTGCGCTAACCCTAGCGTTCAAAGTATCGGGATGTTTTTTTAACTCTTGGAAAAGAGCGCTTGTATGCTGCGTGATGTTTCTCGTCATGTTGCCCTTACCCCTAGTCGACGAATTTCTTGCAAAGGATCAGTTCAAAACACTTTGCGAGGCGCACACAAATTTGATTTTTGATCCGCAGAGTGCGGCAGGTAAAACAATTTATTTGGTGGGGCCTATAGATCAGAATATTGACAGAACCTGGGTACCAATGCGTTTGGCAGAATGGAGATTTCGTGAGGTGAATACAAACGAACTAGTTGCTAGTTTTGAAATAGCATATGCAAAAGCTGGGATTTTAGGACGTTCCCTCGGACTAACACAGACCCCTTCCCCGTTTTTATTCAACGGCTACTGCGAGCCTCCCGGTCGAGACACGATGTCCACAACATTTAATAAGCTCGAAATACGCCAAGTTAAGCAACCAAAAAACTGACTGGATATCTGAAATGCCAACTATACCTGACACGTACATCAATGCGTTGCTTGCAGACGCTAGCTACGCAATCGGGATTCATACCGACGACACGAAAGGATTGCTCGCGGGCGTCTTAAAAACACGGATGACAGAAAATTTGGCCAACTACATTGGAGACAACTTCAAAGTCAAAGATGTATTCAATGCACCTGACGGTGGCTTCAATGCAGTCGTGTGGGAGCAGATGCACCATGACACCGGCACAAGAAAATTCTACCTCTCTATTCAAGGAACCCAAGAAACTCAAGATTTTGTTAAGGACTCAGACTTGGCAGGAAGAGGCATACCGTACAATGAATTGAAAGACATGATCAATTGGTGGCTATCTTCCACCTCAACTGGCCCGAATGTTCCTCAAATTGCCGTTCAAAAAACCTCCGATGGCGACGGCCAGTCTACTTTCACTTTTGTCGCGGCGCCCTCAGTATCAGGAGGCGGGAAATTAAAGGATGTCAACACAATAACGTCAGTCAATGGCCATAGCCTGGCGGGATATCTGTCAGAAGCGTTTGCACGCCTGTTTGGAGCAAAATGGCCGATAGACGCTGTCAATACTTTTAACGGCGCGGGTTTTAGTCGCCTTGCAGCAGCGAATATCGAGAACGAGTTCAATAATATTGCCCAGTTAATTGGTCCTGGCTTAGGCTTAGGAACTTTCCCTAGTCACAAAGTTGTAGAGAGCTTCTCACAAAAAAACCCACCGAAAAAGGTGGGTTCATCAGAAACCAGAGCGCCGATAAAAGCTGGAGACTCATTTAATATCCAAGCCAGCTGCCGTCCTAAGGCACGTGCACTAGGTAACCCTCTTTGGACGAATCCCGCATGCGGAAAGACACCACCAGTGCAATCGCGCACATGAAAGACACGTACCAGTAGAAGCTGGATTCCATGCCCCAGGATTTTAGGGTCAGCGCTACAAATTCCGCCGATCCGCCGAACAGCGCATTGCCCACGGCATAAGACAGGCCAACACCCAGCGCGCGTACTTCCGGCGGGAACATTTCTGCCTTGATCAGGCCGCTAATGGACGTGTACAGGCTGACTACCGCCAGCGCCACGATGACGAGGCCAAACGCCTCATACGGATTGGTGACATCTTTCAGCGCATGCAGGATAGGCACCGTCAGCACCGTCGCCAGCGCGCCGAACCAGATCATCGATGTGCGGCGGCCTATTTTGTCGGACAAGGCGCCAAATAGCGGCTGCATGATCATGTAGACAAACAGCGCGCCGGTCATCACGTTGCTGGCTGTCTTGGCTTCCATGTGCGCGGTGTTGACCAGGTATTTTTGCATATAGGTCGTGAAGGTATAAAAAATCAGCGAGCCGCCGGCCGTGAAACCAACCACCGTCATAAACGCCGCCTTGTGCTTCATCAGGCTTGCGATCGTGCCGGCTTCCTTGTTCTTGCGCTGCTCTTCGGTCGTGGTTTCAGTCAGCGTGCGGCGCAGGTAAAGTGCAATGACCGCCGTGATGGCGCCCAGCACAAAGGGAATGCGCCAGCCCCAGGATTTCAACTCATCCGTTGTCAGCAGCTGCTGCAAAATAACCAGCACCACCACCGCCAACAGCTGGCCGCCGATCAGCGTCACATACTGGAACGAAGAATAAAATCCGCGCTTGCCGCGGATGGCGACTTCACTCATATAGGTGGCGCTGGTGCCGTATTCACCGCCGACAGACAAGCCCTGGAACAAACGCGCCAGCAACAGCAGCGCAGGCGCGAAAGCGCCGATGGATGCATACGTCGGCAGGCAGGCGATCAGCAGCGAGCCGCCGCACATCATCAGCACCGAAATCATCATCGACGTACGGCGTCCGTGCTTGTCTGCAATACGGCCGAACAGCCAGCCGCCGATAGGCCGCATCAGGAAACCTGCGGCAAACACACCGGCGGTGTTCAGCAATTGCGAAGTCGGGTCGCCCTTAGGGAAAAAGGCCGGCGCAAAATAGATGGCGCAAAATGAGTAAACGTAAAAATCAAACCACTCCACCAGGTTGCCTGATGATGCGGCAAGGATGGCAAAAATGCGATGGCGCTCGTCGGCGCGTTTTTCCGCATGGGCATCAGCGGTCATGGTGATATCGATATTGGACATGGAGTCTCCTGAATTAAATTCCCCGCAGGCGCGCGGCCCCGGATAAACGGGCACGGCACGAGCGTTGGCCGGCTTGCTGTCTTGATACTGCGGACAGACGTATGGCCTGAATATGGTATGCCAGCAAGGGCACACCGGTCGTTCTTGTATAAGTGAAGTTTATCCCGCTTGGCGCTTGGCTGCAGGCGCACTCATGGCGGATAGAGGTTTGTGGGGCATTGCGGTCTCCTGTTGATTGAATTATTCCGCAACACAATGCAGGCTTCGTGCCAGCCTGGGCGATATCGGAGCGCCGCCAACAAGTAGTTGATTTAAAGGGATTAAATTATTTTACGGCTGCAACAACACTGGCGCAGCCACGCCGCCTGTGTGGAATCCCGCAAAACAGGCGTGTGCAGTTTGCGGATATCCGCGCCACCACACAAGGACGCGGCGCGCGCAAATGGCAACAGGGAAACGGCAAAAAGCTTTTAAAAAGCAGGCACTTAGGCCCTTATAACCTGCACGCGGCTTTTGTGTTCGCTGTCCGCACGCAGTTTGACATAGTTAGCGTTGTGCCCACACGAGGCGCGCGGCAAGGCCCAGGAAAACGGTGCCGGCCACCCAGTTCAATATACGCTGCGCGCGATGTGAGCGCTGGAAAAATTGCCCGAAGGATGCGGCAAACCAGGCAATGGCGCCAAAGGTCACCAGCGTTGCCAGCATGAACACAAAGCCCAGGCAGACGATTTGCAGGCCGACATGCTCTGCCGCCGGATTGACGAACTGCGGCAGGAAGGCAAGGAAAAAAATTGCCACCTTGGGATTGGTGATGTTCATCAGCACGCCACGGCCATACATGCGCGCCGCACTGGTGGGTTCCATGTTCTTCGCACTCAGCTGCCCTACCGGTGCCCGGAACGCGCCCCAGGCCAGGTAGATGAGGTAAGCTGCGCCGCACAGCTTCAGCGCGGTAAACGCCGTTGCCGATGCAGCAAATACTGCCGCCAAGCCCAGCGCCACCGCGCTGGTGTGCACCAGCAACCCGGTGCACAGGCCCAGCACGACAAACATGCCGGCCTTGCGCCCGCGCATCGCAGATTGCAGCAATACAAATACATTGTCGGGCCCCGGGCTCAAGCCCAGCAGGACGGAGATGCCAAAGAAGGTGGCGGCGGTCTGCAGCGATATCATGATAATTATTTAAGACGGGATTAAACAGGCAAGCAGTATAGTCGAGTAGCCCACACGCTTGTCCACAATAAAAAACCGCCGGCATGCGGCGGTTTCCTTGCAACTTACTTGAATCGACGCTTAAAACTCTTCCCAATTGTCGTCGGAAGGTTTTGCTGCCGCCAGTCTTTTAGGTGTAGGCTGGCTGGCCGCTTTGCGTGTAGCAGGCGCGCGGGTAACTGCCGGACGCGCAGCTACGGGGCGACTCGCAAATGATGCCGACGCCGATGCAGGCACAGCCAGCTGGTTCACTTTGAACACGCTAACCACCTGCGCCAGTGTCGCTGCCTGGTTCTGCATCGATTCTGCCGCTGCGGCAGCCTCTTCCACCAGCGCCGCATTTTGCTGCGTAACCTGGTCCATCTGGCCGATAGCGGTGTTGACTTCTTCTATGCCCACGCTCTGTTCGTTGCTGGCTGCGGTGATCTCGGTAATGATGTCCGTCACGCGCTGCACGCTGCTGACAATTTCCTGCATCGTCGTCCCGGCTTCTGCCACCAGTTTGGTGCCGATGTTGACCTTCTCAACAGAGTCGCCGATCAGCGTCTTGATTTCTTTCGCTGCCGATGCCGAACGTTGCGCCAGGTTGCGCACTTCCGTTGCCACCACTGCAAAACCACGCCCCTGCTCGCCTGCGCGCGCAGCTTCTACTGCAGCGTTCAGCGCCAGGATGTTGGTCTGGAACGCGATGCCGTCGATGACGGAAATAATATCAACAATTTTCTTGGACGAGTCGTTGATAGAATCCATCGTACCAACCACTTGCGCTACCACGTCACCACCGCGCACTGCCACGCTGGAAGCGGATGCGGCCAGCTGGTTGGCCTGGCGTGCGTTGTCGGCATTGTTCTTGACAGTGGAAGTCAGTTCTTCCATCGACGATGCTGTTTCTTCCAGGGAGCTGGCTTGCTGTTCGGTACGGGAAGACAAGTCCTGATTGCCGGCAGCAATTTCGGAAGACGAGATGGCGATGTTGTCGGTGCCGCTGCGTACTTCGGTGACGATGTTGAGCAGGCTGCTGTTCATCTCTTTTAATGCCAACAGCAACTGGCCGGATTCGTCCGTTGAATGCACGTTAATCTCACCAGTCAAGTCACCGCCAGCAACACGCCGCGCGGCATCAACAGCGCTCCTCAAAGGCCGGGTAATGCCGGTGGTCAGCATCCATGCGCATACAACGCCGAATATCAGCGACAATACCGCCAGCACCAGCAGCAACGTGGTCGCAGCACTCGCAACCTCATCCACCTTTTTTGCCGACGCATCGATAGTATCGCGTTGCATTTTGACCCAATCCAGCATCAGGCCTTCATACTTTGCGGCGCCTGGCACAAACACCTGGGAAAATACACGCTCTGCATCTTCGGCCTGGCCGGCCGCCTTGAACTTGGCGGCCTCGTCACGCGAGGAAAGATAGACCTTGCGCAATTCACCTATTTGCTTGAACAATTTGGTTTCTTCCTCCCCGGTCACCAGTGGCTCCAGCTTCGCTTGCAATTCGGCAGAGGATTTGGAAGATGCGGCGGAAGCTTGCTTAAAATACGGTCCAAGTGCGGTGTCGCTGCTTTTGGCGATTGCCGTAGTGCGGCCAACGGCAGCGTGCAGATTACTATACCAGTCAGCAATCATCCTCTCTTTGGCGAGAGGAAGCTGCATCATTTCGCGCGTCGCGCCGGCGACGGTTTGCAAACGCCAGATACCGATGGCGGTAATCAGCATGGAGAAAGCCAGAATGATGGCAAAGCCCAAACCAAGTCGTTTGCCAATGCCAATATTTTTAATATTCATTTTTTATCCCAAGCGAGGAGAGAGTTATGTGCTACACCCACGGGTCTGAGCCCTGTATTTTTATTTAGTTGTTTGTACCTGCCGCCGCAAATAATCCATGGTGCGCCGCCTTAAGCACTTTCTGGATATTTTTTGACGATTTCCGAACAATTTCCGAGCGATTCGAGCAGCGGTAAAACGCCGTCAACAACGGAGTAAATTACCGTAAGGTAACTAAGTCCGCTATGGTAGCATTTCTTCCCTAGCCCGCACGCAAAAATGTTAACGGTAACAACACTGTAAAAAACGTTTGCGATAATGCTTCATTTTCAGAGTTGGGTCAGGATTGCCGCGCTGTTCCGCGTTTAAGTCTATCTTGCAACTTGTATAATACTGAAGATGACTGCCAGCCCTTTGGCCCCGCTTCAGCGGCTGATACCCATCAGGAACGGGGCGCTTGGCATTGCATTTCACCGGATGGAAGACATGAGAATTGCAAGCTTTACCCCAGGCTATACTCCTCCCAGCACGAGTACCGGCACCAGCGGTGCGTCAGCAGCTGTCTATAACCAGGTCAGCCAGATGATGCAATCGCAAAATACGATTGCGCCAAAACTGAATGCCGCCATAGCAATCGATCAGACCACCCTTTCTGCGCTGGGCAAGCTGACCAGCCTGCTGTCAACCTTCCAGGGCATGGCTAATTCCGTGTCCGGTTCCGGCATGCTGGCAGCAGCCACGTCATCAGACAAAACAGTATTAACGGCAAGCAGCACTGGTAGCAGCCTATCGGGAAGCTATGCGGTCAACGTTCAGCAACTGGCGCAGGCACAGACGCTGACGTCCAAGAATATTTCCAGCGCGACAACGGCATTGGGGCCGGGCAACCCCAATGGGGCCTCATCGACGATCACATTTGAATTCGGCACCACAGCCGGCGGCAAATTCACGGCCAACGGGGACACCGCAAAAACGGTGACTATTCCAGATGGCGCCAGCCTGCAGGATACGGCTGCAGCAATCAACAAGGCCAACATCGGAGTGCAGGCGAGCGTCGTGCAAAAAGGCGACTCTTATGCATTGGTGCTCACCTCCCCAGTCGGCGCTGCCGGCAGCATGCGTATCAGCACTGATGGCGACCCTAACCTGAAAGGCTTGCTGGGTTACGACCCTGCAGGCGCAAAAGGCATGAGCCAGACCTCCACTGCGCAGGATGCCTTGTATACCGTAGACGGTGTAGCCGCCAGCAACCCCAGCAACACCGTTGCTGGCAAAGGCAGCCTGGCAGGCATCAACCTGGCCCTGACGGGAACCGGCAACAGCACGCTAGCTGTGGCGCAGGATACCTCACAGATCGCCAGCAACATCAATATGCTGGTCACCAATTACAACGCGCTGAACGCCACCCTCACCTCGCTACAACAGGGCGCGCTGAAATCAGACCCTGCTGTTGACGGCATCAAGACCCAGCTATCATCCACGCTCAGCGGCCTCAGCGGCTCGCTGTCGGCAATCGGCATCAGTATTGGCGGCAACGGTGACATGCAGGTTGATAAGGCGAAGCTGCAGAACGCGATCGACACCGATCCCGATACCGTCGCCAAGTTGTTCACCGACAACGGCAAGGGCATTGCAGACCGCTGGTCCAGCCAGATTGCCGCTGTCACGGCCAGCGATGGCAGCATCGCCAAGGATGCCGCCAAGGTCAACAAGGATATTGATGCGCTGAACACGAAAAAGGATACGGTCGCCAAGGCGCTGACGGCCCAGGCCAATGCGCTGGCAGACTTCTACACCAAGCAGGGCACGCAGTTTAACGGCATCACCGGCATAGATGGTGGTCAGCCTACGACCTTGTTTGACATGCTGGGCTAACGAAAACAGTTCACGACCGGCGGCGAGAAGTCAGAAGATTGACACGCCGCATGCGGCAGAGCAGCCGTCGCCCAGCCACCTCAATAGACGCGCAACCAGCTTGCCGCCCTCCATGTTGCCAAGGCCCGCGCACCAGAACATAGCCGCCAGCACAAACAATTGCAGCTCGGCACTGACTCTGACCTTGCCGCTGCTATGCACGCGGCAGTAGCCGGCATATACCGCCGCCAGCAACAGCAAACACGCACTGAGCCTGCTGAGCATGCTGAAAACGTCCACCGCCCCCACATGCCCCGCATGCCCATATACCGGCACGCCCAGAGCGATCATCAATGCCAGCACGCCCAGCAGCGCAAGCATCAGCAGGCTGCCATAACATAGAGAATAATCCCCGAGCGCGTTCAGATTGGCCGCTTCCGCCACGCCGACATCTGCGTTATCCACCCCGCCCGCTTGTCTTGCCCCTGCTGTCGATTTTTTCACGCATCGCTCCTTGTTCGCCGACATTGCATAAATTGCAATATCTTGTTGTTTCACTATAGGCAAACTGAACGACAAATGACAAGCAAAGATGACAAGAAAATCAGAAAACGGTGAAATCTATTCCTTGTGACTTTATTTTTGCAAACTATTCCTTGTAATACACGACCTGATGACTGCTCGCGAGCATGCGACCATCGGCACTCCAGACTTCTGCCGTCTGGTCGAAATAACCGTTGCTGAAATTCAGAGCGCGCGCTGTTCCCAGCAAGGAACTTCCTCCCACTGCCGCGAGCGTGGCAGAGTCCGCATGGAAATAAGTCGTTAGCGACACCGTGCCTATCGGCACCCATTTTGGCCTGCGTACAAACAGGCGCGGGTAAAACGCATCACTGATCGCCGCCAGAGAAACAAAATCCAGACGCCGCGGCGGCTCATCGCGTATCCATAACTGGCTGAGCGAATCCCTTTCGGCGCTGGCACCCGCCTCAGTACCTGCGCCCGGCGTCCAGCCGCCGTCAGGGTTGGGGCCGCCGCGCACAAAGCGCATATCATATTGCCGCGTCCACGCGGCACGCTCTATCGGCGGCGTCCTGGCCAGATCTGCTGCCGCCGGCACCAGAGGAAACACCGCATCAGTCGCCGACCATGTATCACGCCGTGTGGCTGTCACTACAGTAGCCGTAGCCGCCGTCTCGCCCGCCTGCAGCAGCCGCAGCAGCCAGTGCTGTGTAGAACGGTTGGTGCGCACCGGCTCGGCAATGATCGTGAACTCGCCATCCGCCAGCGCGCCTGCATAGTTAACCGTCAGCGCCACCGGCTCACCCAGGCGGTCCGGATGCACCAGAACCGATTGCAGCAGCGTTGCCGCAGTCACGCCGCCAAAAGGCCCCACCATATTGCCGTAGTCGGCGCTGGTGCCGCCAAGAAAGCTGCCATCCGGCTGGCGCACCAGTGCAGTGGCCGTATCCAGCGCATGCGCTGCCTGTGCCGGTTCCATCTTATCCAGATTCTGTGTTGCTGTATCCAATTGCTTGTCCCTCTATATTTTTATGGTTGCCCGCAACATCAGCACGCGCTGAGCGCGCGCCCGCGCCGCCCGGCCGGAACAAAGAGTATAGCCGCAAGGCAGCGATATTGCCCGCAGAGGCATTTTGTATTACGTTAGCAAGCGCTGCCGCCTATCGTCTTCCACTCCTCGTTACCGATCAGCGTGGAACGGTAAACCTTGAGGCTGGCGCAGCCATCCATGGACTTGATGGCCTCCTTGGCCGCATCCGCCAGGTTGCGGTGCAGCCACGGGCTTAGCGAGATGCGGTCGATGCAACTGAGCGGTATCGCCACATCCAGGCTGCGCAAGGACTCAGCGCCCGATTCAAAAACCGCGCGAAACTCCTGCTCATCCACAAACGCCGCACGCTTGATAAACGGCAATGCCGCCACGCTGGGCAACTGCTTCCTGGCTCCGCCAGCGTCATGTAATTGACCTCCCCCAGCATCACACCCTGCTGCTTGTGCAGCGCCCGCAACAGCGGCTCGCGCTTGAAACGTATGCAGATGCCGGAAGCGCTGCCGGAAAACACACGCCAGTGATGATAAGTCTCATCCGCCTGTGAGAAACACACCGCCAGCACGCTGCTGAGCCCCTTCTTTTCCTTATAGCGCGACAGATAGTGCGAGTCATTGCTGTCATCCCAGCTAGCAGGGTCCAGCAAGGTGATCTTCTTTTCTTTCAGCAGATACAGCAGCGCCGGCAGGTCGGTGTAGCGGCGCAGGTACTGCGGCATGGTCGGGTTTGGTGCGGGCATGGGAACGTCCGGGTGAGTGGCAAGGCTTACTAATGACGGGAAAGTCTAGCAAGCGCTGTGGGCGTTGTCCATGCGGGGTTTGTCCGGGCATGCCTTCGGCGCGCCGCCGCTTTCCACAACACTCGCTTCACAACTACTTGTTGCAATATCAATTTTCTCGTGGCAGCATCTACTATCAGCAAGCAACGACACAGGGTAGATTGAAATTAGTGTTCACTAAATTGTTATTCCCTAATCTCATGAAAGAACACCATGACCAAGTATCTGATCTCCTTTCCCAGCGCGGCGATGACCATTCCAGACGGCGAACTGGAAGAAGTGGGTAACGCCGCACACGCGGTGATAGAAGAAGCGAAAGCCGCCGGCGTCTATGTTTTTGCCGGCGGCATTAACGAAGAGCTGCAACCCTCGCTTGTGTCTGCCGATGGCGCGGTCGCAGAAGGAGGCTACCCTTGGGCGCCGCTGCTCAACGGCGGATTCACGGTGCTCGAACTGCCATCGTATGAGGAAGCCGTCGCCTGGGCCGCGCGCATCGCGAAAGCCTGCCGTTGCGACCAGGAACTGCGTGCTTTCATGTTCGATCAGCGGGCTTGATGTCAATAAGTTCTCGACCAGCGTCTACGCCCTTCTGATGAGCCCTTTGACGCCCTGCAGATTGCGGCTTACGGCCTTCGATGGAGCTTGAGATGCGTCCCTAGTCGCCACAACCGGACCGCCCATAGTTTAAGTAAGTACTGCATAAATTGATAGAGGAATGGATGACACCACACGAAGCTTTCGAAGAAATCGAAAAACGGATACCGGCTGGGACCTCGCTGATAGACGCGCTCAGTGAATTCGTGAATTTTTATGCGTCGACCTCAATCGAGGGATGTCCGAAAGATTCTGACGGAGATTTGCTTTTGTTCGAATGGGGCGGACTGTATCCTTGGGATGAATGCGTCTCCTTAAGCCTTACTCGTCAGTTCTCTCTCAGCGACGAAGATGGCGAGTACGAGCAGATGCAGCAATTGCACATGCACTGTCGTTACGATGCAAAACAAGTGACCCTTATCGCGGGAAATGAATGGTTATACGGCCAGGACACCGACGCATTTCTTCAATACATTCTAAATGCGCCGTGTACTGAAACTGTCAAAAATCTGAAGATGCATTCCCTCAATTTCGACATGCACGACGTTTAGGGAAATGTCGGCAGCCAATAGCAGTCATTCGAACGTGTATGATGACTTTCCGACGAATTGAATAAAATTTATGAAATCATGGCTTGTCGTTTTTTTGGCGCTTTTAATATTGGGCACCACGCCGACGGACGGCCCGCGCCGAAGAGAATTGCAGCAGCAATGGAGCTATGTCAGCTTTGATAATCCGAAAGTTGGTTTTTTATTGCGACGACAGCCTGACCAAGCTTCGGTGGGTGACTTGGGTTTTGATGCGATTTATTGCAAGGATGACGAAGCGTTTTTTTGCTTTGAAGCCGCTGGAGTAAAGTTCGCAGTTCCAAAGGACTTTGAGGCGCCTAAAACGAGTCAAACGTGGTCATTTCACGGACATAGTTTTGTCGCCACCCCGATGCGTTTCCAACCAACCATTCTGGGACAATGGCTAGATGTGTTTTATATCGACTCCGTAGGCCAAAAAATGCGGTTCTTTTATTCCAAGGAGAGAGGCTTGATTGGAATTAAGAAATTAGGAGAGAAGTCTCCGCCGATATTATTGGTGGAGGAATTCTGTGGATTTGCAGCGGCCAAAAATTGTAGAGAAAGTTAAAGGTAGGGCTCGGCCAACAGCGAACGGTGCCATGATTGGAAGAAACCATTGAGGGCGACAAATGATTGAACTTGAGGAGATGCGCCAATTGTTCTGCCGCACATACGACGGACTACGGGAACGAATTGTTGCGACTGCTGATAACTGGATTGGGGATTGCGGGGAGTTCATTGCACATGCATGGATTTACCAGCTTTGCCGCTTAGTGCGGGACCGTTTGGAGAATGGAGATTATGAGCAATCCGTAGCGCTGTTTATGCTAGTGGAAAAACTTCTCACGGCAGGAGACGAGGCGGTAAAAACCGTCGTGGCGACAGGCTTCCTTGAAGGGTTGCAGCATCAACGAAAATTTTCCCCGGAACTTTGGATGCCATTGCTAGGACCGCTGGCACAGTCCTACTGCGCAGCCACGGATAAATTTCACGGCATTAATAGATAGGCGAGACCTGATACGGCCAGAAGCAGTCAGTTGGATTCGCTTGCCATTGAACTCCCAGTTAGGATTTGCGAATGAAAATTCAATCGTGGTACGAAGTTTGGGCGGACGAAGGAATAAGTCCCCCATATTTGTTGAAGCTCAATATTTGAAACAGGATTGCAAATTTACAGTTTTCGACCCGATTACCAAACGAATCGTCTTTTCCGCTGATACATATGAGATAGCAAAAATTTGGCTATTGAAAGACGAGTACACTAGAGTCGAGGGCAAAATGAGTTTTGAGTGATTTATTGGCAGAAAACGGCCAATAGCCATCGTTCATTTAATCTGAGAGTTTTCTATGGCCGTCTGGCAATTCGTAGGAGGTCTAATACCACGGGAGTGGGCCGAAAGAGACGGAAACGGTCCTGAGATGCTATACGATGACGAGGGATGCAATGACACGTCAACCGCATGGAAAAACAATCAGCCGGTCGCTAATTTCGCTGAATTGATTTCACGAGTATTGCCTTCTGCTGAGTCGTGGAGCAACTCGCTAAAAGTTTGGGGTGACCCGCGCGGAAATGATATCCAGGTAGGCTACGAGGGCGATGATGTCGAGTTTGTCATGGTTCATATCGATACCCGAGAAGATGCATCACACATATGTGCAAAAATTGTTGAGCTCGCACGCGCGCTTGATTGCCTCTTATTCCTGCCAGCAGCACACTCGGTAATGGCGGCGGATGTGGCCCTACTC
>JAYSKH010000438.1:0-12617 GCA_043726505.1 Undibacterium sp.
AAAAATGGGAAATGGGCGAAACTCGCCTTCGGCTCAGACAACACCCATTTCTGATCCATTTTCGGCAGAGCGCAAAATGCTACGTCCCGAGCGGGGGTAGGTCAAAAACAACGTCAACAGCAACCCCGACACCCACACCAAGTCAACTCAGCATTTAATAGCTAGGTTCTTTCGAAAATGGAGAATCTGGTTGCCGCTGCTTTTGACTTTGCAGTTGCTTTGCAGTTGCAGTTGCAGTTGCAGTTGCAGTTGCAGTTGCAGTTGCAGTTGCAGTTGATTTTGACGTACCCCCCGCTCGGGACGTAGCATTTTGATGCGTTACAGAAAATGGATCAGAAACAGGTGTGTCTGAGCCGAAGGCGAGTTTCGCCTGTTTCCCATTTTTTGTAATGCAGCAAAATGTGATGGGCTCGCCCATCACCCGTAGGGCAAGTCTGCGGTCGCCTTCTTTTTGCTTACTTCTTCTTGGCGAAGCAAGAAGAAGGAAGTAGCCGCCGGGCTACCCCCGGCCAGCAATCACAAAACCGAAGCAACGGTCGTCAAGATAGCCGCGGTGCGACTAAGCCCTGAACGCCAAGGTGTAACCTATGTGCTTGAATTAACGTGTTGCCGATGTGAGTGAGCGGCAAACGCCAGCAATCTCAACCGTAAAGCAACGGCCGCCTAGACGCACCTAGCGCGCCAAGCTAACCCTCACCAACAACCCCTTCCCCTTGTTAGCCAACACAACCTCCCCCCCCATCCCCTCCACTATCCTTCGCACAATCGCCAGCCCCAACCCCGTACCTTTCGCACTCGACCCCGGCACCCGGTAAAACCGGTCAAACACGCGAGACAGATCGGCTTCCGGTATGCCCGGCCCATTATCCTGCACGCTGATGCTGACAGTATCCGTTTCAGCAGCCAGGGATACATCCACGGTGGAACCCGGCGGGCTGTAGCGTATCGCGTTGTCCAGCAAATTATTCAACAGGATGCGCAAGCTGTCCGGGTTGCCCATCAGCTGTGCCGGCATTTCCGTGCGTATGCCCAGGTCGATGTTTTTATCCGCCGCCGTCATGGCAAAGTCGCCAATTGCGGTATGCACTAGCGCCTGCAGGTCTACCGGCGCCGGTGCTTCTTCCACCGCGCCGGGTTCCTGCCTGGCCAATGTCAACAATTGCTGCACCAGATGGATCGCGCGTTCCAGGCCTTGTTTCAGGTCGGCAAAGGCTTCTTGCCGTGCGCCCTCGTCGGTGGCTCTTTCAGCAAGCAGGATTTGCAGCTTCAGCGCTGTCAGCGGGGTTTTTAGTTCGTGTGCAGCGTCGGCGATGAAGTTGCGCTGGGCCTTGATGGAGGTGTCCAGCCTTTGCAACAGTGCATTGAGCGCCTGTGTCAGCGGCTGCACTTCCTGCGGCACGCCGGCTTCTGAGATCGGCGTCAGCGCGCCGGCATCGCGGCTTTGCACGTCGCTGGCGGCACGCTGTACTGCCGACAGGCTGCGCCCTACCGTGACCCAGATCAGGCCAGCCAGGAAAGGCAGGATCAGCAGCAGTGGCGCAACCGTTTTCAGCGCCAGGCGTGCAGCAAGCTCCAGCCGCGCGCTCAGCGGTTGCGCTACCTGCACGATAGTGTCGCCCAGCTGCGCGCTATAGATGCGCCAGGTGGTGCCCTGTGCCGAGAAGTTCGAGAAACCGAGTTCGGCGCGCTGCGGCAGCGCTGAACTGTCATGCGAGTGGTAGATGCGCAGGCCGTGGGTGTCCCAGATCTGGATGATGATGTCTTCCTGGATATTGGACAGTTCCGGCCGTGTGGGTATCAGCGGCGCATACGATTGCGACGGCAGCGATGCCACCAGTTGCTTCATCTGGTAATCGAACAGCTGGTTGGCCTGTTCGCGCACCTGTACGTAGATCATGCTGCCGGCAAATACGATGCCGGCCAGGATGCCGATGGACAGCCACAGCAGCAGGCTGCGGCGCACCGAAGAATTTTCTGGATGGATCAGTTTGTCGGCAGCGCTCATGCAGGCCTCGGGACCATGTAGCCGACACCGCGCACATTCTTGATGAAGTCTGCGCCCAGCTTTTTGCGCAACGCGTGGATATACACTTCGACAGTATTGCTTTCTACCTGTTCATCCCAGCCATACAGCTTCTCTGCCAGCTGTGCCGGTGAAAACACGACGCCGGGCCGCGCCAGGAAAGCTTCCAGCAGGCTGAACTCACGGGCCGACAAGGATACCGGCTTGCCTTGCTGATGCACTTCATGCGTGGCGGGGTTCAGCGTCAGGCTACCAAAAGTGAGCACCGGCTCGGCACGGCCGGACTGGCGTCTCAGCAAGGCGCGGATGCGCGCCTCCAGCTCTTCCAGGTCAAACGGTTTAACCAGATAATCATCCGCGCCGGAATCCAGTCCCTTGACGCGGTCGGCCACGGCATCGCGCGCGGTCAATACCAGCACCGGCATGCTATTGCCTTTTTTGCGCAGTGAGTTCAGCACGTCCAGCCCGGTCTTGCCCGGCAAACCCAGATCCAGCAACAGCAGATCATAACTTTCCAGCGCCAGCGCGTTTTCCACGGCCCCGCCGTCCTGTATCCAGTCCACGGTAAAACCATCCTGCCGCAAACCCTTGCGCAAACCGTCACCCACCATGGGGTCATCTTCGACCAGTAATAATCGCATTTCTTTCACCTTGCCCTAAAACATCGCACAATTCTAGCCGAAGATGGCTGTTTCAAAGTTCGTTTGTTCACCGGGGCCTCCAATGATTTCACGCACTGTACATCCGCCTTGCGGGCTGTCAACAAATGAAGCGCCTTCTCCGACACCAAACTAAGAATGTTCCTATGCGCGTCAAGTGACGCGGGTTCTACTATGAAATTGAACCTCTGATTGACGTTTTTGTCTGCTTGTAATCTGATCCGTGGTCCCTGTCCCCGGCCGTCTGGTCCGGCGATGCTGCGACGTGTGTGGAGGCGCACACCATGGTGGAAGAAGGGCTTTGATGGAGAGCTTGATGTATCTTTCACCGCGCGGCGTTTCGCTGGCCTTTGTTTCCCCCGGCGCTGGGCAATATGCCACGGATGCCAATGTCAACCGGAGGTTCCCCGTTTTTTTCGAGGAACCTGACTTCCTTCTGCAATACCCATAAGTCCAGGTGTCGCTCTTACCCTCAAATTCAATTAACCGCGGCGCTATTGCGCTATACTGGCCCCCTATTTTTTGCAGACACCGTCTGCTTTCATCAGGGAGAAGATCATGTCAGGCCACCCAACATTGCAAGAATTATCCGCTGCCCTGCGTCACTTGCACAGGAGCCTGGTCGAAGCCGAGAGCCTCAATTTCCCGGAAGCCAAAGGCCCTTTTGACAGGCTGGTGCTGGTGGTCGAGCACCCGGCTTTCAACTGGCTGCATGCGCTCTCTGAATTGATCGTTGAAATCGATGAACTCGCCGACACCGCAGATGCATCTCACCCCATCACCCCCTGCAAGGAAGTCATAGAAAGGCTGCTGGGACCCGCCCCGGCCCACCGCGAAGATTTCCGAACACGCTATCTGGAACTGATGCAGACGGCGCCGGACGCGGCGATGGCGTCAGGCGCAGTCAGAAAGCTGCTGGCGCGGCTTTAATCACGCACCGCTGAATTGCCCGCTAAAACAGGCTGCCATTCAGATCAGTAGCCTGTTGCTTCGGTTTGCCCAGCTTGGGTGCAGGAGCAGCCATCATCAGATCTACCGGATGGGATTGCAGATAAGTCCTGGCCAACTCAGGTTCGCGGCAGTTCAGCCAGTCGTCATAGCGATCTCTGGGAATAATCACCAGCGAACGTTTTTCATCCTCGGGCCGGTGAAAGCGCTTCATCAGCGGATGCTCGTCCGCATTCACCGTCAATTGCGTGAAAGAAAACGCGCGGCTGCCGTCTTCTTCCTGCCATGAGCGGTACAAGCCTGCCACCGCAAAAGGCGCATCGTCGGCCTGCGCTATGCGCCAGCGCACAGCGCTACCGGTTTCCCAGTTCGGTTCAAAATAGCCATGCATGGGCACCAGGCATAGCTGGCCTCGGCGCCATGGCAACGCATAGCTGGGCCTTTCTGCAATAGTCTCCGCGCGCGCGTTCATCGTTGAATAATGCTTGATGTCGGCGCCGATATGCCGTTTGGGCACCAGGCCGTAACTTGCCGCTACCGCAGCTCGCCGCCCTGCCCTGGTCGCGACGATGACAGGCGCCAGATAATCCTGATACGCCTCTTCCGGCCATTCTTCCGGCGAATTGACGATGACGTCAAAATGCTCTTGCAGGGTTTGCTTGCCGACAGTGACGAAATTGATGCACATAAATTTTACGAAAACACAAAATAAGAATTATCTCAGCAAACAGTATTGAGTCACTTTGATACGGAAAATAATGATTTTTTGAACTATTATTTTTGACTTCTATTTTTCACAACAAATGACATATTGAATACTAAAACAAGCACTTATAGGCATTCACCGCCCTAAATTTCCTCCAAAGCAAAATGTTTGCACCGAAATATTACGTCATTTGGACGCGGCGCCGCTCTAAAAATGTAGTTCTGGATTAACATTGAGGCCAAGCAACGCGCCTCTTTAATCAGCGGCGACTATAAGGAACACTGAGCCTTCATGAAAATTGGAAAACCGGCAGCAAAGCTCTTGCTTGCCACGCTATCCCTGGCTGCAACGATCGCGTCCGCGCAGACGCAGACCATGCCCTTGCTAATGAGCGAAGAACTGGATGACAAAAACAATATGATCCCGCTTGCGCCGGAGATCGTCACCATGTTGCACGCAGTAGAAACCGCCGGCCAGTTGCAGTTCGACATCCGGCGCTATCCGTGGAAGCGCGCGATGATCAATACCGAAAATGGCGAAGGCGTCATTTTCGGCATATCCAAGACGCCGGAAAGATTGCACCGTTTTACCTTCTCCGACCCGGTAATGAGCGACGTCGCCTGGCTGGTGACGGCCTGTGACGCCACTTTTCCCTTTGCGTCCATTGATGATCTCAAAGGAAAAACCATAGGCATCGTGCGCGGCACTACCTACGGCGAAGAGTTCGACCGCCAGGCCAACGTGCTTTTTAAGGCAGATGACGATACCAACTCCAATCCGGCCCGCATGAAAAAGCTGCTGCTGAAGCGTACCGATGCCATCGTCATGTACGGCAACAATGTTGACCGCGAAGCTTATGAAGTCCTGGTCAACAAACAATACGCCGAAAGCGCCACCGGCGCCAACGACCACGGTCCCAGGCTGTTTTGTGTGCTGCCAAAACCGATTTCCGTACTGGACGTGCATTTCGCCGTACGCCCGGATCTGGACAAGGGCATTATCCGCAAACTCAATACGGCAATCGCACTGGCCAAGAAACGTATGGCAGCGCAAAAAACCTCGGCTGCCAAAGATTCTAAATAGTAGCGCGGGCCAGACAGAAAAGTGGCGTCGCCCACCGTCATTTAGAACTCGGCCGGCCCGCAAGGCGGCATGCCCCCTCTATGCTTGCCGTTACCATGCACGATCTGGTAAAGCAAAGGCAGCACCAGCAAGGTCAGCACCGAAGACGACAGTATTCCCCCTATCACTACCGTTGCCAGCGGCCTTTGCACTTCAGCACCGGTGCCGGCGGCAAGCGCCATCGGAATAAAACCCAGGGAAGCAACGAGCGCAGTCATCAGCACCGGCCTTAAGCGTGTCAGCGCGCCTGTATTCACTGCGTCCACCACGCTCATGCCTTCTTCGCGCAGGCTACGGATGGAAGACAGCAATACCAGGCCGTTCAGCACGGCGACACCGGACAATGCGATAAAACCTACCGCCGCCGAAATGGACATTGGAATATCCCTGAGATAAAGGGCAGCAATGCCGCCTGTCAACGCGAACGGAATGCCAGTGAAGACCAGCAAGCCGTCCCTGAGGTTATTGAACATCATGAACAGCAACACAAACACCATCATCAGCGCGGCGGGAATAACGATCTGTAGACGCCGGGTTGCTGATTGCAGCTGTTCAAAACTACCTCCCCAGCTAGTCCAATAAGCGGGGGGAAGTTTCAATTCTTTTTCCAAAAGGCGTTGTGCTTCCGGCACGAAACTGCCTATATCGCGTCCGCGCACATTGGCGCTGACGACGATGCGGCGCTTGCCATCCTCGCGGCTGATCTGGTTGGGAGCGGGCGCAATTTCCATCGTAGCAACTTCTGCAAGCGGGATGAAAGCGGTCTTGCCGTCAACCGTGCCGGGCAAAGGAATAGGCAGCCGCCGCAACACGTCCAGATTGCTGCGCAATTGATCCGGCAGGCGCACGGTGACATCAAAGCGGCGGTCGCCCTCAAACATCGTGCCTGCCGTACGGCCGCCCGTCGCAATCGCTACCGCATCCTGCACATCACTGATGTTCAGCCCGTACCTGGCAATTTTTTCACGGTCTATACGCACCGACAGCACCGGCAGGCCACTGGTCTGTTCTACCCTGACTCCGGTAGCGCCCGGCACGCGCGCCAGCAATGCTGCGACGCGCGCCGCGCTCGTATTCAGCACATCCATGTCATCGCCGAATATTTTGACCGCAACGTCGCTGCGCACACCCGAGATCAGCTCGTTGAAGCGCAGCTGTATCGGCTGCGAAAATTCAAAGCTGTTGCCGGCGTAGCTGGCGGCCTGCTGCTGGATTGCGACCAGCAGCTGAGCGCGGGATTTTTTCGGTGCCGGCCATTCACTTTCTGGTTTCAGCATAATGTAGGCGTCTGAAATATTTGGCGGCATCGGATCGGAAGCGATTTCGGCAGTGCCGGTGCGTGCAAAAATGCGCGCTATTTCCGGAAACTTCTTCATCAGCCCCTGTTCAATCTGCATTTGCATCTGCAGTGACTGGCTGAGGCTGGTGCCGGGGATACGCAGCGCCTGCATGGCAATGTCGCCCTCGTCCAGATTGGGAACGAATTCGCTGCCCAAACGCGCCGCCAGCAAACCACACAGCAGCACCAACACCGTACAGGCCGTCAGCACCACCGCCTTGTTGCGCATCGTCAGCGCCAGTAATGGCGCATACAGGCGTGACGCATACTGCATCAGCCGGCTTTCCTTTTCCGACACGCGCTTGCCAATAAACAGCGCGACCGCCGCAGGCACGAAGCTCAGCGACAGAATCATTGCACCCAGCAAGGCCGCCACAACGGTAAAGGCCATAGGATGGAACATTTTTCCTTCCACCCCTGTCAGCGCAAAAATCGGCACATAGACGACCATGATGATCAGTTGGCCGAACAATAAAGGCCTGCGCGCTTCCTGTGCCGCCGCAAATACTTCGTCATAACGCTCGCCGAGCGTCAGCAGTCTGCCATGCCGCTGCTGCGCGTGCGCAAGGCGGCGTATACAACTTTCCACGATGACGACCGCACCGTCGATGATGATGCCGAAATCCAGCGCCCCCAGGCTCATCAGGTTGGCACTGACCTTGTAGCTGACCATGCCGGTAAAGGTGAACAGCATCGCCAATGGGATGACCATTGCCGTGATGATCGCTGCCCGTATATTGCCGAGAAACAGGAACAGTACCGCAATCACCAGCGCCGCCCCTTCTAGCAGGTTCTTCTTCACCGTGGCGATGGCCTTGTCCACCAGCACGGTGCGGTCATACACAGTCACTGCCTGCACGCCTGCCGGCAGCGTACGATTAATTTCCAGCATCTTTTTATCGACCGCCTGCGATACCGCGCGGCTGTTCTGGCCTATCAGCATGAACACCGTACCCAGCACGACCTCGCGGCCGTTTTCCGTCGCCGCGCCGGTGCGCAGTTCACGCCCTAAACCTGCATCGGCAACATCGCGCACGCGCACCGGCACACCCTGCACGCTGCGCAGGACGATATTGCGGATGTCTTCGATAGAATGGAGTTGCCCAGGAACGCGCACCAGTAGCTGCTCGCCGCGTTTCTCTATGTATCCTGCACCGGCATTGCCATTATTTTTTTCCAGCGCAGTCACTACATCCTGCAGGCTCAGTCCATGGGATGCCAGTTTTTCTGGATCGGGCGCCACCTGGTATTCTTTCGCATAACCGCCGATGGAATTGATTTCCGTCACACCGGATACATTGCGCAATTGCGGCTTGATAAGCCATTCCTGGATTTCGCGCAAATCGGCAGGCGTATAGACAGAACCATCCGCCTTTTTGGCCCCAGGTAGCGCTTCCACTGTCCACAGATAGATTTCTCCCAGTCCGGTGGAGATAGGCCCCAGCACGGGGGTGATACCGGACGGCAGGCTCTGGCGAGCTTCCTGCAGACGCTGGCTCACCAGCTGGCGCGCAAAATAGATGTCCGTACCGTCCTTGAAGATGACGCTGACCTGTGACAATCCATAGCGGGACAGCGAGCGCGTCTGCTCCAGATTGGGCAAGCCCGCCATCACGGTTTCTATCGCATAGCTGATGCGCTGCTCTACTTCCAGCGGCGAATAACCTTCCGCCTGCGTGTTAATCTGTACCTGCACATTGGTAATGTCGGGCACGGCATCGATCGGCAATTTCTGGTAGCTGAAGATACCGACCGCCATCAGTGCAGCAACAGCCAGCATGACCAGCCAGCGCTGATGGATGGAAAAACGGATGATTTTTTCAAACATGGAAGTCTCTTTCATCGTGTTCTCCTTAGTGGGCATGTTCTGCACTATCTTTGCCCTGCTCCGCCTTGATGACGAAGCTGCCGCCAGCGGCATAAGAACTGCCCGCCTTGAGCCCTTTCAGCACCTCCGCATAGTTGCCGCCCGCTTGCCCCGTTTCCACCGGCTGCGCGGTAAAGCCACCGGCGGTTTGAATAAAAATCACCGGCTTGCCGTTGACCATCTGTACAGCTTCAGCCATCACCGCGACCGGCACTTCCCTGTCGCCTGCATTCACCGCCACGTTGACGAATAAACCCGGCCGCCACGCCAGGCCCGGATTGTCGACAGCGATACGTACTTTGGCGGTGCGGGTTTGCTCACCCAGCAAGGAACCGACATAGGTCACGCGGCCGCTGGCAACGGCCGGCATGGACGCCGCCGTAACAGCAGCCTTGCTGCCCACCTGCACAAGCTGCAGGTCTTTGGCGGCAACGTTCAGTTCCGCCCATACGCTGGACAGGTCGGCGATAGTGAAAACAACGGCGTCTTCCTTGACCGACTCTCCCAAGGTGATGTGCTTTTCCACGATGACACCGTCGAAAGGAGCGCGCAGCTCATAGTGGTTCAACCTGCCGGAAGCTTTCACCGGCGCGCCCAGCGCATCCAGCTTCTGCCTGGCGTTTTGCACGGCAATGCCGGCTTCCTCCAGGTTTTGCTGTGCCTGCAGATAATCCTGTTCTGCGGATATCTTGTCCTGCCATAGCTTTTTTTCCCGCTCATACGTCAGTTGCGCCAGCGCGTGCCGCTTCTGCGCGGCAAGCAACTCGCTGCGCATATCTGACAACTGGGCGCTGGCGATCACCGCCAGCAGTTGCCCCTTCCTGACCTGCTGTCCCAGCTTGCCGGACACACTGTCGGCGACGCCTGCAAGCCTGGGTACAACATGCGCAGTGCGGTCTTCATCCAGCGCGATCTCGCCAGCGAGTTGCACTATGCTTTCCACACGGGCCGGACCGGCAACGGCGATCGAGATGCCGGCTTCAGCGATCTGCTGCGGGCTGAACGCTATTTTTTCGGTATTTCCACCACTCTCGCCATTTTCATTTTTATGCTCGTCAACATGATTTTCTTTGCCATGGTCAGCCGACGCGGCCCCCTGCTGTTCGTTAGCTGCTGTGCTTTTATTGCCGGAGGCGAGAATCAGCACCGCAAGCAGCAAACCAGCCGCCAATACGGCGACGATTGCAATGCCCTGTCTTTTATCTATGGTTGGAAATTTCATTATGTGTCCTAAAGAATTTGGTCCAGGCCGGTGAGGCGGCCTATGTCTGCTTGCGCGCGATAGAATTCAGCGAGCGAACGCAGGTAGTGGGATTTGTGTTGAAGCAGCGTTCTTTGCGCATCGAGCACGTCCAGAAAACTGAACTTGCCAAGCTCAAAGCCCCTGATTGCCGCGTCATAAGCGCTTTGCGCGCCGGGCAGGATGTCGCTGCGTAGCGCGCGTAAATCTGCCTCGGCTCGCTGGCGCTGCCGCGCGGCGATGGCGAGTTCAAGCGCCAGGCGGTTTTCAAGCGCAACCAGTTCATCACGCGCCTTGTCCAGCTTGCGCGAGGCAACCAGTACATTGCCGCGATTGCTGTCCAGCAGCGGCAGTGGCATGGACAAACCGATGACAGTCTGGCTAAGCCCAGCCTGTTCATCACGCTTTGCGCCCAGGCTCAGCGTCAGATCAGGCACACGCCGGCTGCGCTCCATTGCAAGCTGCGCGTGCTGCAGGTCGATTTCCAGCCTTGCTTGCGCCAGCTGGGGCGAGCCCGCCAGGCTGCCTAGCGGCGCGGCAGCCTGCTGATCCACAGCGACAGAGGTATCCGGCCCGGCAAGCTCGGCAAAATCCACCGTGCGGCTGCCCCAGCTTGCGGCCAGCCGCTGGCGGGCAAGATCAAGCTCTGCCATCGCTTGATCCAGCTCCATGGCTGAGCCGGCCACGGCCACGCGGGCGCGTGTTTCTTCCACCGGCGATATTTTTCCTGCCGCCACCCGCTTTGCCGCAGCGCCTGCCGCTTGCTGCGACAGCTGTAACGCAGCCTGGGCCAGCTGCAGTCGCTGCTGGGTAACCAGCACATCAAAAAATGCAGTAGTCACTGCGGCCCTCACCTCGGCACGACGGCTTGACTGATCTGCCACTGCCACGTCGTACCCGCGCCGGGCGGCAAGCATCCTGGCAGGTCGTTTGCCGCCTGTTTCCAGTACCTGGCTAAGTTGCAGGGTCGTCGTGCGGTTTTCTTTTTGCAGGCCCTCGGCCAGCAGCGCCAACTCCAGATTGGGCCTGGCGCCGGCTTGCACGATGCCGCCATCGGCTATTTCAATATCCCGCGCGGCAATCCGCAGATCGGGGCTTTGCTGCAAGGCCCGCTGCAGGGCGGCAGCCAGCGTTAGTTGCTTTAGTTGCGGAAGCTGTCCGTGAAACGGCTGCGGCTGCGCAGGCGGGATGTCAGATACATAGGTTTGCGCAACAACAGATATAGGCTGGATACACAATGCCGCCAGCCCCAGCGGCAGAAAAAACGATCGCATGGAATTCTCCTGAAAATGAAAAGGAAGAATCCGGCGAAGGCAAGCCACAAGGACGCAATGGGTATCAATGCATATGTGAGCACATATTTCAGCGCATATGTCAGCGCATAGCGATGCGCCAACACCATCAATACAATGTAAAAAGGAAGCCTGTCGCCGGAATTAAGCGGCGGCCCGCCACTGAGGGCGTTCAGGCATGCCCAGATAGGGCGAGGGCAAGGCAGACAGGGTAGAAGAGAAACGATAGGCGGGCAGCAAGGGCTGCACCAGTTCTACGCGCCAGGTATAGCCAGCCAGCGGACTATGCGCGCAAGACGCGCAATCCGGATCAGCAGCCAGTTTTTTGGATGGCGAGCTTTGATGGTCATCTGCGGATTTGGAAGCGTGATGAGCATCGGACGCATCCGCCCCCGCGGCATCAGCGTCGGCAGCAACATCAGCAGCAGCACCGGCAACATGATGCTGATGCTGATGGTGGCCGAAGTGCTGCACGGCCCCGCCGCTTTCATGCATGCAATACGCACTTGCCACACTCCAGCTTATCTGTAGTGTGAAAGCAAGCATCAGCATGTAGATGAATTTTTTCGGCATGGGCGAATTATAAACCGGTTAAACGGATAAGCTCCAATTTGCTAGTGGAAACGGCAAGCGCGTTCAAACGGCACTTCTGAAGCATCTGGCCGCGGTGTCAGCCGTAATACCGCCGCAATGCAGCTTATCCCGGACCGCGCCGCAAGCTGTACCAGCCGCCTACCGCTACCGGCACGCCCAGCGACAGCGCCGACAGATAATCCCAGATGCCGTCGCCCAGCAAGGCCGATACCAGGCCGATAATGGTCAGCATGCCTAATGCTATCGGCCAGCCCCACAGGCGCATGAAGGCGTTGTTCATGATGATTCTCCGCCGCGTGCCAGAACAGGTTTCAGACCGGTATTTACCGTCTCAGCACCTGCTTCATTGGCGGCGCCGGCACGTACACCGCGCTTCAGCCATAGATAAAGGCCGCTGCCCAGCACAACGATGGTCGCAACATCCAGCAATGCCCACAATATCTGCATCAGCACGCCGCCGTAGTCGCCAAAATGCAGCGGCTGGGAAATCAGCAAACCGGTCAGGTACCATGGCAGGCTGCGGCTGTCTGTGACCTTTGCCGTCTGCGCATCCACCAGCACCGGTTTATACAGGCGCGACGTCAGCGCCTCTTTGCCGCGCATGAATACGCCGTAATGATGCGGGCTGGTAAAAGGCGTGCCAGGCCACGCGATAAATCCGAAGCTCATCGTCGGCTCCAGCTTCTGCGCGGCGTCCAGCGATTGCTGCATCGATGTCAGCACGGTGGGCACAGGCAAGTTCTTGTACGGCGCCACCATGTCCGCCATTTCCGTCACCTGCCAGTATTTGAGCAGCAACTCGGCCCAGGTATTGATCATGCCAGTGG
>JAYSKH010000439.1:0-2886 GCA_043726505.1 Undibacterium sp.
CTCTTCCAGGTTGGCCAGCGTATGGCTGACGACCGATTGCGCCCGCCGCAGCTTGCGGCCGGCGGCAGAAAAGCTACCCTCTTCGGCGGCGGCGATAAAAGTGCGCAACTGGTCCATGGACATGGCATCAAGCATCTATCTTCTCCTTGGATACATTCCATCTAAATATATAGGCTTTTACGATAACTGTATAGCGCCTATCATTCCTCCATCGCTTCACTTAACAAGAAGGAACAACAGATGAACCAGGCTTTCACAGAGTTCGCACCAAACGCCATTGCAAAACAGGCAAGCGTCGCCGGCACCGCAGGTACCGCAAATCCCGCAGATGCACGCAAGATCATTTACCGCACCCAAGGCAAAAACCACGGCGGCATCACGCGGCTGGTCAGCCCTGGCGATCTGGGCGAGCTAATCAAGCCCTTTGTATTCCTGGACCTGTTCAGCATGACAGCCGGCGGCCCGGCGATGAACATGCATCCGCATTCCGGCATTGCTACTGTCACTGTGGTGCTGGATGGCAGCCTTGAATACCGCGAAACCACCGGCCAACACGGCACGCTGTCCAAAGGCGGCGTCGAGTGGATGAGTGCCGGCGGCGGCGTGTGGCATGGCGGCAATCCGATAGACCATGTGCGCGGCTTCCAGCTATGGCTGGCGCTGCCGCAGCAAGATGAAAACAGCCCAGCCCAAAGCCGCTATATGGGGCCGGAAGAAGTACAGACAGAGGGACCGGTACGCGTCATCATCGGCAGCCATGGCAAGGCCGGCAGCAAGATAACTACCCGCGCCTCCATCAATTACCTGCAGGTGACGCTGCGCGACGGCGAACTCTGGCACTACCAGCCGCCCGCCGGCCATACGGTGGCGTGGGCAGCGAACGCCAGCGGCAAGCTGCATGTGGCCGGCGCAGTGCTGGACAAGGAAGTGGCAGTGTTCCAGGAATCCAATGGTGCACTGGAGTTTGTGGCTGAAGGCGACACCGAATTTGTTGTCGGTTCCGCCGTCAAGCATCCGCATGACCTTGTGACCGGTTATTACTCGGTGCACACCAGCAATGAAGCGCTGCAGCAAGGCGAAACAGAAATCCGCCGCATAGGCGTGGAATTGCGCGCTGCAGGCAAATTGTAGTTTTCTGCATGTGCATCGCCGCAGGCCCGGGCGAGGCACATGCAGCATCAAGGAATCGGTAGCAGGGCTTGTTTTTTGATTTTGACATTTTTTAGCTGAACGCTAACTATCCATTAATGCATCACCAACGCACTTATGTGCAGGAGCTATCATGAACAACGCAGCAATCAACACATCACCCGTACCCTTTATCGGCCGTCTGCTGATGGCAGCCATCTTCCTGCTGAGCGGCTTTGGCAAACTGGCGGCACCGGCCGGCACCATAGGCTATATCGCGTCCAGCGGCCTGCCTTTTGCTACCTTGGGTTTTATCCTGGCAGTCGCCGTCGAAGTCGGCGGCGGCATATTGCTGGTGCTCGGTTATAAAACCCGCATCGTTGCATCAGTGCTGGCAGTGTTTACCATCGTCACCGGCCTGGCTTTCCACCACGCTTTCGGTGACCAGAACCAGATGATCCATTTCCTCAAAAACCTGGCAATGGCAGGCGGCTTCCTGCAAGTAGCAGCCTTCGGCGCCGGTGCTTATAGCCTGGATAACCGAGCACCGGTGGTTGCACAACGTGCAGCGTAATACGCAGCGCACTACATACAGGTGCGTGATTACAGCGCCTGAAATAAAATGCCGCCGGCCTTATTGAGGTCGGCGGCATTTTTTATTCCAGGTCCGCAGTGAAAGAACTGCCCGCTCACTCCAGCGGTTTCAAATCCTCCAGCATGGTCGGTATCAGCTCCGACACGGTAGGATGAATGTGCATCGCATGCGTAATGGTCGTATAGGGTGCGCCGGCATACATCACATCCAGGATGCTGTGTATTGCTTCGTCACCTTCTATGCCCAGCAATGCGGCGCCGAGTATTTTCTTGCTACCGGCATCCACCAGCACGCTCATGAAACCTTGTGTTTCGTCACGCTCTCTGGCGCGCCCTACCCTGGTCATCATCATCTTGGCCTTCAGCACCTTGCGGCCGGTGGCGCGCGCTTCCGCCTCGCTCATGCCGACGCGGGCGAGCGGCGGATCGATGAACAGTGCGTAGGCGGTAATGCGGTCGCTGATCTTGCGCTCTTCCTGGCTGAGCAGGTTGGCGGCGACAATCTCGTAATCATTGTATGACGTATGCGTGAAGGCACCACGGCCGTTGACGTCGCCCATGGCCCAGATGCCGGTAACATTGGTGTGCAGCTGTTCATCCACAGTGATATAGCCGCGCGCATCGGTGATGATGCCGGCCTTGTCCAGTCCCAGGTCCTGCGTATTGGGTATGCGGCCTACGGCCAGCAGCAGATGCGAACCGGACACTTGGTGGCGCTGCCCTTCTTCACCATAACTGAGCACCACATCGCTACCGGCCTTGGCGGCTTGCAGTTTCTTGGCATTGCAGATGATGGTAATGCCTTCTTTTTCCAGTATCGCCTGCACGGCGGCGGAGACTTCAGGATCTTCGCGGCTGACGATACGCGGGCCGTTTTCCAGCACGGTGACCTGGCTGCCGAAGCGGCGGTACATCTGCGCAAATTCCAGGCCTATGTAGCTGCCGCCTATGATCAGCAGGTGCGGCGGCAGGAAATCAATATCCATCATGCTGGAGTTGGTCAGGTAATCCACCTGGTCCAGGCCGGGAATATCCGGCACCAGCGCGCGGCCGCCGGTGTTGATGAAAATTTCCGACGCATGCAACTGCGTATGGCTGCCGTCTATCGCCAGTGCATAAGGGCCGATGAAACGCGCATGGCCTTCTATCACGGTCAGGTTGGGT
>JAYSKH010000440.1:0-15643 GCA_043726505.1 Undibacterium sp.
ACGATCACGTCTTCCAGCCCCAGGCAGGCCACCAGGCGGCTATCCGACACCACCAGGCAGTTGCGTGAATCTTCCATCATCACGTCGCCCTGCAAGGCATTGCCATGCGCATCCTTGGCCGAGACCTGCCATACCGCATCCCAGGCGCCCACATCCGACCAGCCCGCATCAAATGGCACGACGCAGCCGGTTATACCCAGTTCTGCCGCCTTGGGCAGCTTTTCCATGACAGCATAGTCGATGGAATCCGAAGGGCAGGCCAGGAACGCCGTTTTGTCTACTCGCACAAAGTCGCAATCGACCTTGGCCTGCTGCATTGCCTGGCTGCAGGCCTCAAACATTTCTGGATTGAAATGCTGGATTGCCTTCAGCCAAATACTGGCGCGCATCATGAAGATGCCGCTGTTCCACAGGTGGGCGCCGCCGGCCAGATACTGCTGCGCCGTCTCCAGCGCCGGTTTCTCGACAAAGGCCTGCAGAGCCCGCACCGGCGAACCCGGCAAGGTCTCGCCGACATGGATATAGCCATAGCCGGTTTCCGGCCGGTCCGGCACGATGCCAAAGGTCACCATCGCGCCATTGACTGCCTGTGGCAAGCCCTGCTGGATGGCACGGTGGAAACCGTCCGCATCGGCAATCACATGGTCGGCCGGCATCACCAGTAACACCGCATCCTGCTGTTTAGTCGTCGCTGCCAGGGCTGCCAGGGTCAAGGCCGGCGCGGTATTCCTGCCGGTGGGTTCCAGCAGCAAGGTAGACGCGGCAAAACCGACTGCTCTTAATTGCTCGGCGGTAATGAAACGATATTCTTCATTGCACACCACGATCATGTCGGGGGCCACCGGCAGATCGCCGGTAAACTGATGCATGCGGGTGGCGGTGGCTTGCAGCATGGTTTCTTCGCCGACCAGCGCCAGCAGTTGCTTAGGATGCTTTTCCCGGGACAAGGGCCACAGGCGCGTACCGGAGCCGCCCGATAAAATCACTGGTTGAAGTAACATGGAGGATCTTTCATGTGATCAGGATCAGCCGAGCATAGGCGTATCACCAACTTTAATCCGCCTTCGAATGTCTGGAATTTGTCTTAAATTTGTACATTCGTGCATCAATAAAACCACCGCACTGCCGCTGCAGGGTATTTGCTGGCGCTGGAACACGCATGCATGCCTATTCAGGCGCAAGCTCTTATACAATGCCGGGTTGGGAGGAACTATGTTTCGTGTAATGCTGGTAGAAGACGATGCCAAGCTGGCCGCGCTGGTGACTGAATATCTGGGCGCTTACGAGTTTGCGGTGGACGTGGTCAGCCGCGGCGATACCGCGCTTGCCCATTTTCGCGCAAGCCTGCCGGATATCGTCATTCTGGATTTGATGCTGCCAGGGATGGACGGCATGGTGGTATGCCGGCAGCTGCGCGAGGTCAGCAATGTGCCCATCCTGATCCTGACTGCGCGCGAGGATGCGTTTGACGAAGTTTCAGGACTGGAGCAGGGCGCAGATGATTACGTCAACAAACCGGTACAGCCACGTGTGCTGCTGGCGCGTTTGCGCGCCTTGCTGCGCAGGACGCAGGAAGAGGCGCGTGTAGAAACTGAAAACCTGATATTCGGTGCCTTGCAGTTATCCAAAGGAAACCGCACCGTTACATGGCGCAAGCAGTCCGTTTCTCTGAACAGCACTGAATATAAACTGCTGCTGGTGCTGGCGGAATCAGCCGGACAGGTCTTGTCGCGCAACGATATTCTGATACAGATGCGTGGTATAGAGTTCGACGGTCTGGACCGCAGTATCGACAACAGCATTTCCAGGCTACGCCGCAAATTTGATGATGCCGGCGCAGATAAAATCAAGACAGTGTGGGGCGAAGGGTATCTGTTCAGTCCATCCGCCTGGGATTGATGCATGAACCGCATTTTTGTCCGGTTCTTCTTGCTGGTGATACTGGGGATTACGGTTGCGGCGGTTGTCGTCTATTTTGCCGTGAGCAGCCTGTTTGGCGATCCGTTTGAAGAGATCGCGCTGAAGCAGGCTTCCGGCCAGATTTTCCAGCTTGAACAATACGTGGACAGCGCACCTGCCGATGAGTGGCTGCCCAGGCTGAACAAGCTCAGGGAAATTTCCCGAGTCAAACTGGATCTGATCCCGTTGCAGACCGCACTAGCGGCGCTGCCGCATGACAAGGCCGGCGCGCTGATGCGCGGCGACGTGGTGCTGGATGTAACGTCAAAATCTTTCTACCGACGGGTAGACCTTGCCGGTGACCGCTACGTCGGTAGCGCGGAAGACGTGATCCATGCGGAAGATCTGCCCATCGATGTCGGCCTCGCGCTGAAGGTGGAGCTGGTCCGTTATGCCATCGTTGCGCTATGCCTGCTGCTGCCGGTGGCCGTCTGGTCCCGCGCGCACTGGCGCGGTTTGCAATCGCTGTCGAAGGTGGCGAATGATTTTGGCGAAGGCCAGTTGTCAGCCAGGGCCAGCATCGCAAAAACCTCCAGCATCTACCCGCTTGCCGAACGCATCAACCAGATGGCGGAGCGTATTGAGAGCTTGCTGGAAGCGCAAAAAAATCTGATGCACTCGGTGTCGCACGAACTTCGCACGCCCATTGCACGGATGGAGTTCGGGCTTGAACTGCTGCGTAAAGACCTGCATGCGGGTGCGGAACAACGCACGCATGCAATCGAAGGGCGCATGCATAGTATGGAAGATGACCTGGTAGAGCTGGATGCGCTGGTCACCGAATTACTGAGCCTGACCAGGCTCGATCAGCAAGCCGCGCCGCACACAAGATTCGATGCCGGCGACATGCTGCGCCGCTGTCTCGGCGGGTTGGAGCATGCACTGGCTGCCAAACAGCAGATACGTATAAGCGAAGGGCTGGGCATGATGACCGGCGACCAGCGGTTGCTGGCGCGTGCAGTCACCAACCTGTTGGCAAATGCGGCAAAGTATGCGGACGCGCAGATCAGCCTGTCCGCGCACCGGCTGCAAGACGGCGGTATTGATATCATCGTTGAAGACGATGGGCCGGGGATCCCCCTCGCCGAACGAGAGCAGATATTTATGCCGTTCTACCGGCTGGACAGGAGCCGTGACCGCAGTACCGGTGGCTTCGGCCTGGGGCTCGCCATTGCGCAGAAAGCGGCATCGCTGCACGGCGGCTGCATCCGCGTGGTGGAATCACCGCTGGGCGGCGCAAAATTCATATTGAACCTTCCGGCCCGGGAATAGGGCGGCGTCTCGGGTGTCTTTGGCCTGTTTTTGCTGCACTGGCCGCGGTGCTCCATGCATTTCATTGGCAGTGTACAAATTCAAGACAATTTACAGACATTTCGAGGCGGAACTTAATTGATGGGCGACCTATGATACATACTCCCAAACCAGCCATATTCTGCTATCGAAGATACAATCTCTGTCCCGAACCGACACAGCGACACTCTTCAGAGTACCCGATGAAAATACTTTTCCCTGCATTTATTCTCAGCTTTTGCTGTGCGGCTTTTGCGCAGACTCCTGCCGCAAACATGATGCCGGACGGGAGCAGGGATATGTACGTCGGACTTGGTGTCGGTTATTCGCCTTCATGTGATGGCAGTGATGAACGAAAAACGAGGGTGCTGCCGAATGTGCAGGTGCAGTGGAGTAATGGCGTGTTTGTCCGGAACCAAAGCCTGGGTATCCATCTCAGCAATGATCCGGGTATTGAATACGGACCTGTGCTGGAATATGACCGCGGCTGTGACGCATCGGCTTTACAGAAATCGATCGGCGTCAAGGATATCGATTCATCGATAGGGGTGGGTGGCTTCCTTAACTATTACCTGGCACCGGATTTTCGTCTCGGATCCAAATTGCTGGTGGGTCATGAAAATGGCCATGAACGGGTGTTGTTCAGCCTTGAAGCCAGGAAATATACGCAGCTTGGCACCCATCACGGGTTGGCATTCTCTGCTGGCCTGACGTGGGCGAACCAGGCGTATGTACAGTCGAGGTCTGATTTTGATCCGCAAAAACTGTTTGCCGCCTTTGCGCCAGCTCCAGTCAAGACCAATTATTCCGCGCACTCCGGCATCAAGGACGTGCATGCCGGCGTTAACTGGAACTGGGAACTGACTCCGTCGTGGCTGGTCACGTCGCAAGCATCGGTCTACAGGCTGACGGGCAGCGCTGCCGACAACCCATTTAACAGGCGTAGTTATATGACGGTATATACCGGTCTGGCTTATCGTTTTTAACAATGCTATCCCTCATGACCCATAAGCATATTTTCATTTTTGTCGTCGCATTGCTTGCAGCAGGGAGATCTGCTGCGCAATCGAATGACAATGAAATGACGCAGAGGAAGCCCGGCCCGCCGGTGGCCGAAAGGCAAGACGGTGACTGGATCAGTTATCGCGATGTTTATCGCCTGATGATACGTTTTGAAAAATATGGCAAGCCCAAACAGTTGATCCAGAACAGCTACCAGGTCCTGCCCAGGGATAAAAAGGAACCTGTGGAGGATTTGCATTTCACGCTGACCGGAAAAACCATACGTCTGGACCTACCCGTGGATGCAGCCGGCCGGGTATCGGTGCCGCTGCTGAAAGCTGCTTACGACGAAAATGCGGAACTGAGCCTGAACCGCAAAATCAGCCTCTACGTTTTCCGGCCCCGCATATCCATCATCGCGCGGACCGACGGCATCTATGAAAGCGGAGATTTGCAAAAAGCCTGTGAGCAGGCGCTGAATTACCTGCAGTACAGCGGCGAGATGCCTGCCGCTGGCAAGAAATGCGTAGGAGTGAAATTTTCTTACGCCAGAAATGCTGGCGACACCGTCGCACGTTTCAGGACCGGAGTCATTCTAAAGCCGCTGCCGGCTGCCGAGGGTGGCGCTTTTATCGATGATGCAGGCGGCGTCTTTAAAACCGCCATCTACCGTTTCTCCGACTGGCCGGAACAAGGCCAGGTCATTACACAGAGCATGCCCGTTGCCATCGCGGCGCTGTTTGACTAAGTAGTTTACTTAGTCGGCAGGCGCCTGCGGCGTATGCAGCGGCAGCGTGATGCTGAACAGCGCTCCTTCTCCGTGCCTGCTTTCCACGCTGATAGAACCGCCATGGGCTTCCGCCAATTGCCGCGTGATATACAGGCCCAGGCCGAGTCCGCCCGAGGTGTCGTTATCTACCGCGCGCTCAAAAGGCGCGAAGATGCGGCGCTGGTTTTCTTCGGAGATGCCGGTGCCGTAATCGCGCACCTGTATCGTCACCGCATCTGTGCCTGCCCGCAAGTTGACTTCCACCGGTTTTTTTGCGCCGTAGCGTAGCGCATTGGTCAGCAGGTTGACTACCATCTGTTCTATGCGGAAACCATCCCAGGTGCCGGAAATCTGCTGCTCCGATTTCAGTGTGATGGAGCTGCCTGCCGCCGCTGCCTGTGATGCCAAGTCGCTGACTATACGTTCCAGCAGGCTGGAAAGTTCAGTGTCTGCCGGACGGATGGACAATTTTCCGCTACGGATGCGCGACACATCCAGCATGTCTTCAATCAGCCGCACCATGCTTTTAATTTGCCGGGTATCGCGTGCCACCATTTTTTGCAACTGCTCCGGGTTGAAAAAAGCAGTGTTGCCTTTGTCCAGCGACATCTGGCGCACTTGCGCTTCCAGCAGCAGCGTGTTCAACGGCGTGCGCAGCTCATGCGCGACCAGCGACATGAAATCATCGCGCAAGCGCAGCGAATGCTTCAGTTGCTCCTGCGTCGCGTTCAACTCCTGCATCAGCAGGTCCTGCTCCTGGCGGCTTTTTTCCAGAGCGGCCAGTTGCCTGCGTGTTTCGTTGCGCTGCTGGTGCAGCGCGACAAACACATTAACCTTGCTCTTGACCGCATTGACATCCAGCGGCTTGTGCAGAAAATCGACGGCGCCGGTCTCATAACCCTTGAATGCGTAATTCAGTTCCTTGCCGGCGGCGCTGACAAAGACGATAGGGATATTGCGCGTTCTTTCGGTGCCACGCATCAGTTCCGCCAGCTGGAAGCCGTCCATGCCGGGCATTTGCACATCCAGAATGGCGAGCGCAAATTCATGCTCCAGCAACAGCGACAGCGCCGCTTCTCCAGAATCGGCCTGGTAGATGGTGCGATCCTCCTGGCGGATGATCGCATTCAGCGCCCGCAGGTTTTCCGGCAGGTCGTCAACGATCAGCAGTTTGGTGCCCTTATCGAGCTGCATCAATTAGTATCCTTCCCGTATGGCGGGCACGTAGTCATTGTTTGTGTCATGTTTGTATTTTTGCTTTTCTCACTGCCAGTAGATGTCACATCATTGGGCGTTTGCGAAAAATTCTTTCCGACTTCAACATCGGCTCAAACTGCCCGGCATAAGCCGTGAAGTCGATACTTTCCTTGCTGCCCAGACCGAGAAACCCCCGGTGGCACAGCGATTCATGGAACAGGCCCAGCGCGCGTTCCTGCAAATTCTTGTTGAAGTAAATCAGTACATTGCGGCAGCTGATCAGGTTTGTTTCGGAAAAAACACTATCCGTCGCCAGGCTATGGTCCGCAAAACTGACGTTGTCGCACAAGCTTCTGTCAAACAGCGCAGCGTCGTAGGCCGCTGTATAGTAATCGGAAAATGCACGTACGCCGCCGGCCTGCTGATAGTTCTCTGTATAGGCCTTCATGTTCGCCAATGGAAAAACGCCTTTCCTGGCTTTTTCCAGCGATTGCGGGTTGATATCCGTCGCATAAATAATAGTGCGTTCCAGCAGGCCTTCCTCGCGCAGCAGTATCGCCATCGAATACACTTCCTCGCCCGTGCTGCAGCCTGCTATCCAGATTTTCAGCGAAGGATAGGTTTTCAGGAAGGGCACTACCTGCTGGCGCAATGCCAGGTAATAGGAAGGATCGCGAAACATCTCACTGACCGGTATCGTCAGGAACTGCAGCAGCTGCATGAACACCGCCGCATCGCGCAGCACCTTGTCCTGCAGCTGCGAAATGGAAGTACACCCCATCTGGCGCATTGCATGCAATACCCGGCGCCGCTGCGACGTCACTGCATAATCTTTGAAATCGTAATTATATTGAGAGTAGATTGCTTCCATCAGCAGGCGCAACTCAATGTCGGTAACATTATGATGCACAGTCAGATGCGCTCCATTTTCGGCATCCATACGCGCAACAGCGAATACAAACGGTCCAGATCTATAGGCTTGGCGAGATAATCGCTCGCGCCGGCTTTCATGCATTGTTCCTGATCATCCTTCATCGCTTTGGCAGTGATGGCAATAATGGGTAGTTTCTGGAAACGCGGGTCCTTGCGTATCTGTCTCGTGGCTTCCAGCCCATCCATGCCCGGCATCATCACGTCCATCAGCACCAGGTCAATGTCTGGCAGCGCATCCAGCTGGCTGATCGCTTCAAAACCGTTGCGGCCGATTTCTACGGTAACGCCTTTTTGTTCCAGCGCATTGCTGAGCGCAAAAATATTGCGCACGTCATCATCCACCAGCAAAATGCGGCGCCCTTCAAACAGACGGTCACGGCTACGCACGGTTTTCAGCATGCCCTGGCGTTCAGCCGATAGTTCGGACTCCACTTTATGCAGGAACAGCGTTACTTCGTCCAGCAGCCGTTCCGGCGAACGCGCGCCCTTGATGATGATGGAGCGCGAATATTTGAGCAGGTCGTTTTCTTCTTCCCGCGTCAGGTTGCGGCCGGTATAGACGATCACCGGCGGGAACGAACAGATATCTTCGCTGGACATGCGCTGCAGCAGCTCATTACCTTGTATGTCGGGCAGTTTCAGGTCAATGATCATGCAGTCGAAAGTCGTCGTGCGCAACAGATCCAAGGCCTCTTCGCCCAGTGCGACAGCGGTGATTTCTATATCCGGATCGCTGATCAGCTGCATCACGCTGTCGCGTTGGCGGGCATCATCTTCCACCAGCAGGATACGCTTTACCTTCTGCGTCAGCTTGTCTTCCAGCTTCAAGAAAACTTCTTTCAGCTGCTCCCGTGTCGTAGGCTTGGTGGCATAACCTATCGCCCCCAGATGCAACGCCGCTTCATTGCGGTCGGTGGCCGATACCACGTGCACGGGGATATGGCGCGTGCGCGGATTGCCTTTTAATTCCTGCAGCACATCCAGGCCGGAGCGGTCTGGCAATACCATGTCCAGCAGGATGGCGTCCGGCAGAAACTGCTCCGCCATCTGTACACCTTCTTCTGCGCCTTGCGCGACCAGGCAGCGGTATTTCAGTTCGTGCGCAAGTTCGTACAGGATGCTGGCAAAGGCGGTTTCATCTTCAATTACCAGTACCGAACGGCCTTCGCCGCGGACCAGTTTCCGGTCATCTTCAAACGGCAGACTGGAAGCGGGTGGGGCCTTAGGCGTCGCCGCGTGGGCTACCGGTGCAGACGATGAGGCTTCACGCCGCGTGGTTTCTGATTTGGCGATGGGTGGCACCGGCTCGGCTGCAGCGCTCCATTGCGATGGCAGCAACAGGGTGAAGGTGCTGCCTTTGCCCGGCGTACTGCTGACGCGGATTTCTCCGCCCAGCAGTTTCGCCAGATCGCGCGAAATGGACAAGCCCAGACCCGTGCCGCCATAGCGGCGGCTGGTCGTGCCATCCGCCTGCTGGAAGGCTTCAAAAATGACATCCTGCTGGTCTTGCCTGATACCGATGCCGGAATCATTAATGGCGAAGCTGAGCCGCCCATCCTGCTGCAGACTCACATCCATACCGATTTTGCCCTTGTCGGTAAACTTGATGGCGTTGGACAACAGGTTCTTCAGTATCTGCTGCAGCCGCTGCTGGTCGGTAAACAAGGTCTTAGGCGCATCGCCCGCAATGTTGAGGCTGAAATCCAGTTTTTTCTGTGCGGCCAGTGGTTCAAACGTGGCCTTCAGCGATTCCGCCAGCCTGCTCAATGGTAGGTTTTTCGGTGAGAGTTCCAGCTTGCCGGCTTCCACTTTGGAAATGTCCAGAATATCGTTGATCAGGTTCAGCAGATCATTGCCCGCGGAATAGATGGTCTGTGCAAACTTGACCTGTTCTTCGCTCAGATTGCCGTGCTGGTTGTCAGACAGCAGTTTGGCCAGAATCAGCGAGCTGTTCAGCGGCGTGCGTAGCTCATGTGACATATTGGCCAGGAATTCTGATTTGTACTGGCTGGCGCGCTGCAGGTCTTCCGCGCGGGCTTCCAGTTGAGCCTGGGCCTCATTCAGCGCGGAATTTTTCTGGTCCAGCACCAGTGCTTGCGAAGCGAGCTGTTCGTTGTTCTGTTCAAGTTCGGCTTTCTGGTTTTCCAGGTTGGCCTGCGATTCTTCCAACGCTCGGGATTGTTCTTCCAGCTCTTCATTGGCGGTGCGCAGCTCCTCCTGCTGCACTTGCAGTTCTTCGTTCAGCTGCTGCGTTTCTGCCAGCAGATCCTGCAGGCGCTGCCGGTATTGTGCGGCTTCCACTGCTGCGCCTATGCCGCTTGCCACCAGTTGCAAAAAGTCCAGATCCCGGTCTGCCAGTTTACCCATGAATCCCAGCTCTACGATGCCGTTGACTTTACCATCATTCTCTATCGGCACAAGCGCTACCTGCAAAGGCTTGCCGGAACCCAGGCCAGACGCCACCTTCAGATAATTGTCAGGGATATCTGTCAGACGGATTACGCGGCGCGCAGAGACGGCCTGGCCAACCAGCCCTTCGTTGCGGTAAAACGTCTGGTCTGCCTGCTCGCTTTCTTTACTAAAGCCATAGGCAGCGATGCGGCGCAGGCCTCCATCAACATCACGCACATAAACCGCGCCTACTGCAATGTGGATGTATTGCGCCAAAAACTCCAGTACTTTACCGCCTAGCTGTTGCAACGCAAGTTGCCCTATGATCTGTTCCGACAATTGTGTCTGACCGGTGCGTACCCAGGCCTGCTGCTGCAGCAGTTCCGTGTGTTGCGTGTGCTGAGACAGCACATCATTGTAGGTGGCCGATAGCCTCAGTAGCTCCCTGCGCCCGGACAGTGCCAGAAGGCCGCTCAGCAGCAGTGTAAAGAGCAGATAGCCGCCAACAATATATATTGTGACGCTACGCGCCTCGTCATTGCGCTCCTTGCGCAGCCGCTGCTCCACATCCAGAAAAGCGTTGAATTCCTTGCGAATTTCATCAAATTCTAGCTTGCCGCGCCCAGATTGCAGTATCTCTTGCACATTGCCATTTTTGCGGCGCAGAGCAATGACTTCGGTGGCAAATGCATCCCATTGTGCTTGCAGCGAACGGATGCGCTTGAGCCTGTCGATCTGCATGGGATTGTCGCTGACCAGATCGTTCAGGCTATCCATTTCAGCGCTGATCTTCGGCTTGCCCAGCTTATACGGCGCCAAAAAGCTTTCTTCGCCGGTAATCAGAAACCCGCGCATGCCGGTTTCCAAATCTACGCTCAGCTTGATCGTTTCATTGGCATTGCCGATGACACGCTCGGTATGTTCGACCCAGCCCAGCACGGACAGCAGATACACAATGAGGGCGATAAAGAGGGCGGCGGTGGCGACACCGACTGCCAGAGGAAGGGTGACATTACGCGCGAGGATGCGGCGAAAACTGGTCTGGTCGATCGCTGAAGGACTGTTCATTATTCTTGCCGTTGCCTAAACGCATAATAGAGAGCAAGAGTTTAACGTAAAGCGTATGTTGCATCTATAGCACTTGTCCTACAAGGAAATGGTTATTATGGAAATTATTTTGACCGCATTATGATCGTGCCCTGTCATTAAAAGCGGTTGTTTACAGCGCATGTGTTGCGTGCAGCTGTTCCGTAATGAGCGTTTTCAGCGGCACCAGGTGTAAGTCCGCGCGTTGACGCGGGCGTAGCAGGGTGATGGGAAATTCAGCGCGCATCGCCGCTGGCCCGGTGTCCAGCATCAGAATGCGGTCGCTCAGGTACAGCGCTTCATCGATATCATGCGTTACCAGCAGCACCGTCAGTGCGTGTTGTTGCGCAACACGTATCAGCAAGTCCTGCAACTTCATACGAATAAAAGCGTCCACGGCGGAGAAGGGTTCGTCCAGCAGCAGCACGCGTGGATGCGTAAACAGGCCGCGTGCGATAGCAACCCGTTGAGCCTGTCCACCGGATAGCTGCTTGGGCAACACATCGGCGTAGCCCTGCAGGCCGACTTCTTCCAGCAATGTTGTAACGCGCGGATCGTTTACGCCGGAACGGCCAAGTTCGAAAGAAACATTTTCTGCCACAGTCAGCCACGGAAACAGCCTGGGTTCCTGGAAGATGAAACCGATGTCCCGGCTTACCCCACTCAGCAATTTGCCATCCAGGTGGATGCTGCCGCGGAAAGTCCGGTCCAGGCCCGCAGCGATGGCCAGCAATGTGCTCTTGCCGCATCCGCTGGCGCCGATCAGGCTGACGACTTCGCCTTGCACCAATTGCACACGCAGATTGCGCAGCACTTCGCGCTCGCCGTAGCGTTTTTCATTGACGGCGATATCGAGCAGCGTGATCATTGCGCGCCTTGTGCGGAATTGGCATAGCTGTCACGCCAGGCTAGCAGCCGGTTTTCGGCTCGCAGCATCAGCCTGTCGCTGATTTTGCCCAGCAGGGCCAGCAGCACGATGGCCGCCAGTACGATGTCAGCACGGCTGGTTTCACGACCATCCGATAGCAGATAACCCAGCCCCCGGCTGGCAGCAATGAGCTCCGCCGCTACCATGAACATCCACGCCAGGCTGAGCCCGTTGCGCAGACCAGTCATAATGGCTGGCAGCGCGGCGGGTAATAGTACGCGTCGCGCCAGCGCCGTGCTGCTTAGGCGGTACAGCTGCGAAACTTCGATCAGCTTGCGGTCTACGCCGCGGATGCCTGACACCACGCCCATATACACCGGGAAGAATGCGCCGATTGCGATCAGCACCAGCTTTGGCGCCTCATCTATGCCCAGCCACAACAGCAGCAAGGGCACCCAGGCTAGCGAAGGGATGGCGCGCAGAGCCTGGAAACTGGGATCAAGTATGGCGTCAGCACGGCTGCTCAGGCCTACAGCGCAGCCTGCCAGGATGGCCAGCGCACTGCCGGCCAAAAAACCCGCTGCCACCCGTAGGCTGCTGATCGCAATATGCGCGGAGAGGCCGTGCTGTGCCAGATAATAAAGTGTGGTGAAAATCTCGCTTGGAGCCGGCAGAAGGTTCGCCGGTATCAACCCCGTGCGCACGCCGGCTTCTGCGAAAAGCAGCAAGGCGCCCGGCAACAGCAGGCCAAGCACCTTGCGCGGCAAGGCTTTGCGGGTGGGGCCGGCGGAGCGCTTGGTTTGTGCCGGCGTTTGATCGCATTCCAGCTGGATAGATTGTGTTGTCATGGAGGTTCAACCGGGTTCGGCCTGCTTTGGGATGTTAGCCAGACTTTCTCAAGTGCGGGCAATCAGAGACTGGGCAAAGCGCGTATCCACCAATTCAAGTATCGCGCGGTTCAGGTCCACTCCGGGCTTAACCAGCGCTTCGTCTTGCAGGATAGGGGCAGCAAGCTGCAAGGCCTTCACATGCTCAGAAGACGGCAGCGGGTTACTGAAGTCGCTGCGCAGCTTGATTTGGAGCAGTGCCACCGGCAGGCTCACCTTTGCTTCTTCTGAGAGTATTCTGGCGGCATCGCCCGGATTGGCAATCGTCCACAGGCGGGCGCGTTCGTAGGCGCGGATCACGCGTGCGGCTTCAGCTGGGTGGGCCGCCAGAAAATCCTCGCGCGCATTGAGGAAGCCGTAGGTGTTGAAGCTGACATTGCGGTAAATCAGGCGGGAGCCGGCTTCCAGCTCGCTGGCTGCCATGTGCGGGTCCAGTCCTGCCCATGCATCTACCTTGCCCTGTTCCAGCGCTACCCTGCCGTCGGCATGCTGCAAGCCTACATGTTCTATGTCATTGCGTTTAAGGCCCGCCACGTTGAGCGAGCGCAGCAGAAACAGGTAAGGATCGGTACCCTTGGTGGCGGCTACTTTTTTGCCCTTCAGGTCTGCCAGTGTGCGGATGGGCGAATCCTTGCGCACCACCAGCGCTGTCCATTCCGGCCGGGAAAAAATATACGGTGTGCGAATTGGTGCTCCATTGGCTTTGGCCAGCAGCGCAGCCAAGCCTGCGCTGGAACCGATGTCTATGCTGTTAGCGTTCAGGTACTCGAGTGCGCGGTTGCTGCCGGCGCTGAGCACCCACTTGATACTGGTGCCGTCTGCCTTGAATTCTTCTTCCAGCCAGCCGAAGCGGCGCAATACCAGGCTGGTGGGTGAATAATACGCATAGTCCAGGCGCAGTTCTTTTAGCGGTGATGCCGGTGCAGCGTGGGAGAGGCCAGGGATCAATGCGGCGGCAGTGCTGCCGGCGGCCAGTTGTAGTAGGGTTCTGCGTTTCACTTGCGTCCTTTGATGTGTTTATTGTGTGAATTCATTTATAGCGCCTACTTTTTCATGCCGCTGTCTGTAGCGGTGTGTCTATGCGTACCTGGCGGCCGGTATGCTGCGCGTGCAGCCTGGAGCCAGCGCCGAACAATTTGTGGCGCAGGCTGCCTTCCGTATATTTGGTGCGATAGCGTCCTCGATGCTGAAGTTCCGGAACGATCAGTTCCACCACGTCTCGCATCGTTTCGTGTGCAACCGCGAAGGCGAGATTGAAACCGTCTATGCCGGTATCGTCCATCCACGATTCCAGCTGGTCTGCCACCTGGCGCGGATCGCCCACCAGTACAGGGCCGCGCCCTCCCAGTCCGATGAATTCTGCGGCTTCGCGCACTGTCCACTTGCGGTCTGGATCGGTAGCGCTGAAGGACGCCAGCGCAGAACGGCCGGCATCGGATTCGATATAGTCTATCGTCGCCTCCAGAGGGAAAGCGCCAAAATCGACGCCGGTCCAGCCGGACAGTAGGGCAAGCGCCGCATCAATATCGATATGTTGCCGGTATTCTTCGTACTTGGCCCTGGCCTCGGCTTCCGTCGGCGCGGTAACGATCAGTGCCTGCGCATAGATCAGCAACTGGCTTGCATCCCGGCCCTGTGCGCTGGCGGCAGCGCGGATGTCGTCCACATAGCGTTTCACCACTTTCTTGCTGGGACCGCTGACAAAGGTGCATTCGGCATGGCGTGCCGCAAACGTGGTACCTCGCGGCGAGGTGCCGGCCTGGTACAGCAACGGAGTGCGCTGGGGCGAAGGTTCGCACAAGTGGATGCCGGGAACGGTGTAGTAGCGGCCCTGATGGTTAATGGCATGCACGCGCGCCGGATCGGCATAGATGCCGCGCTGTTTATCATTGACGACGGCGTCGTCGTCCCAGCTTTTTTCCCATAGCTTGTAGACTACGTCCAGATATTCGTCTGCCAGATCGTAGCGTTCATCGTGGCTGAGCTGCCGGTTCAGACCGAGATTGCGTGCGGCGCTGTCAAGATAGCCGGTGACGATATTCCAGCCTATGCGGCCCCCGCTCAGATGGTCCAGTGTCGACATGCGGCGGGCGAAGGTGTATGGATGTTCGTAGGTGAGGGCGCAGGTGACGCCAAAGCCCAGGTGTTTTGTCGCTCCCGCCATCAGCGGCACCAGCGCCAGCGGGTCATTGAGCGGAACCTGCACGCCATGCCGCAACGCGGCGTCCAGACTGGCGTGATATACATCGTATACGCCGAGCACGTCGGCCAGGAAAATTGCATCAAAGCGGCCCGCTTCCAGCAGACGCGCCAGTTCCGTCCAGTGCTCGGGATCGGTGTAGCGGTGGCTATTGTCGCGCGGATGCGTCCATAAACCGGGAGACTGGTGGCTCACGGTGTTCATCTGGAAAGCGTTGAAGCGGATGATCTTGCCCATGGCCGTTATTTGCTCGCGCTTTGCAGTGCTTGCTGGTAATCAGGTTTTGCAAATCCGGCAAAATGTTTGTTTGTCACTTCCAGGAATTCGCGCGAGCGGTAAGCCGCTTCCAGATCCTTGACCCAAGGCTTGCCTTTATCTGCGGTACGGATTGCCACCAGGTTCTGGTAAGTGGGCGAGATCTTTTCGGTCGCCAGCGCATCGGTCAGTTTCAGGCCCGATGCCAGTGCGAAATTGCCGTTGACGAAGGAAAAATCAGTGTCCTGCAGGGAGCGCGGCAGTTGCGCAGCTTCCAGCGGTATCAGCTTGATTTTTTTGATGTTGTCGGCGACGTCTTTTTCAGATACGCGGATGGGATCGTAATTGGCGCGCAGCTTGATCCAGCCCAGCTGTTCCAGCAGCACCAGTGCGCGCGCCTGGTTGGTAGGGTCGTTCGGCAGGGCGACGGTAGCGCCTTCCTTTACTTCCGCCAGCGACGTATGCTTTTTACTGTAGATCGCAATTGGCGCGGTCGGCACCTTGATCAGCTCGCTCAGCGCGAGCTTGTTATCGGCAGAGAATTTGGTCAGATAGACGATGTGCTGGAAGGCATTGGCATCCAGCGCACCTTCTGCCAGTGCAAAATTGGGCTGGATATAGTCGTTGAATTCCACGACCTTGACTTTGTAGCCCTGTTTTTCAAGAATGGGCTTGATGCCCAGCTTGACCTGATCTGCATACGGGCCGGCACTGGTGCCGATGACCAGTTCTTTCTGTTCTGCGGCAAAAGCGAATGTGGATGCCAGGGCCAGGCTCAGGGTGCCGAGGAGGAGAGTGCGACGTAT
>JAYSKH010000441.1:0-16527 GCA_043726505.1 Undibacterium sp.
TCACGCAGCCCTGGGTGCTATACATCGCCGCGTTGTTCCACGATATCGCCAAGGGCCGCGGCGGCGACCATTCGTTGCTGGGCATGTCCGACGCCAAAAAATTTTGCTACGACCACGGTATTTCCAAGGTCAATTCGGAGCTGATTATCTTCCTGGTGCAGCACCATCTGACGATGTCGCATGTAGCGCAAAAGCAGGATCTGTCCGATCCGGACGTGGTGCAGGCGTTTGCGAAACTGGTCAAGGACGAGCGCCATCTGACCGCGCTTTACCTGCTGACCGTGTCGGATATCCGCGGCACCAGTCCCAAGGTATGGAACGCGTGGAAAGGCAAACTGCTGGAAGACCTGTATCGCATTACGCTGCGCGTGCTCGGCGGAGAAGCGCCATCTGCCGACCGTGAACTGAAAAATCGCCAGGAAGACGCGTTGAAGGCGCTGAGGCTGTACGGTCTGCCCGGCAACGCGCATGAACAAATGTGGCAACAGCTGGACGTCGCCTATTTCCTGCGCCATGATGCATCTGACATTGCATGGCAGACGCGCTCGCTGCACGACCGTATCAACAGCCCCGTGCCGGTGGTCAAATGCCGGCTGTCGCCGATAGGCGAAGGCTTGCAGGTCACCGTGTATGTGCGCGACCAGCCTGACCTGTTTGCGCGCATCTGCAGCTATTTCGACGACAAGAACTTCAGCATCCTGGATGCCAAAATCCATACGACCAAGGGCGGCTACGCGCTGGATACCTTCCTCGTCATCGAACCTGCATTTGCCAACAACTACCGCGACATCATCAATCTGATTGAGCATGAACTGGCGGAAGTACTGATGCGGCAAATGCCGCTGTCATCACCAAACAAAGGACGTCTGTCACGGCTTTCCCGCACCTTCCCTATCGTGCCGACCGTGGATTTGCGGCCGGATGAGCGCGGCCAGTATTTTCTGCTGTCGGTATCGGCCAATGACAGGACCGGCCTGCTGTATGCGATCGCCAACGTGCTGGCCAAATACAAGATCAATCTGCATACGGCGAAAATCATGACGCTGGGCGAGCGGGTGGAAGACGTATTCCTCGTGGACGGCGCGGCACTGCAAAGCCCGCGCAACCAGCTGCAGATAGAAACCGAATTGTTGGAATCGCTGCGCGTATAGTATGAAGGCATCAAGCAGCGCGCCTATAATTGCTGCAGTAAACATCACCTTAATATTAAAGAATTACCTCGCTGTTATATGACTGAACTTGTACGCCTATCAAAAAGAATGTCCGAACTGGGAATCTCTTCACGCCGCGAGGCCGATGAATGGATAGAAAAAGGCTGGGTGCGGGTCGATGGAAAAGTCGTTTCCGAACTGGGTAGCAAAGTCCTGCCTCACCAAAAAATTACTGTCGAACGCCAGGCGGCAGCGGAGCAATCCAAGCGCGTGACCATCCTGATCAATAAGCCAGTAGGCTATGTCAGCGGCCAGGCCGAAGACGGCTACCAGCCTGCGGTTACGCTGGTCAAACCGGAAAACCGCTGGACGGAATGTGCAGTGGACACGCAGTTTCACCCTACCCAACTGCGCAGCCTCGTACCTGCAGGGCGGCTGGATATTGATTCCGTCGGCCTGCTGGTGTTGACGCAGGACGGACGCATCGCCAAGCACCTGATAGGCCAGGATACCAGCGTGGACAAGGAATACCTGGTCAGAGTGCAGTACGGCAAGCCGGGCCGCCTGCCCGATGCCGACCTGAAACGGCTGAACCACGGGCTGACGCTGGACGGCAAGGCGCTGATCCCGGCCAAGGTCAGCTGGATGAATGAAGACCAGCTGAAATTTGTACTGCGCGAGGGCAAGAAGCGCCAGATCCGCCGCATGTGCGAAATGGTCGGGCTGAAAGTGTTAGGCCTGAAGCGCGTGCGCATCGGCAAGGTCAGGCTGGGCAATTTGCCTGAAGGGCAATGGCGTTACCTGCGCGACGACGAGCAATTCTGACCGGCGATGCCGGTATCGCCATCAAAAAAAACCAGGCCGGATCTTCCGCCCTGGTTTTTTTCTAAGCTACGCGCGTTTGCCTCTCGTCAACTCATTGGACAGGCTCAATGCCGGACCGGAACTTCAGCACGAGAAAATCGACCAGAGCCCGCACCCTGTTAGGGATAAAACGGCCGCTGGGCAGTACCGCATGCAAGGGATAGGGCTCTGTGTCCCATTCTGTCAGCAACGGCGTTAGAGCGCCACTGGCAAGGTCGCGGTGTAAATCGACGCCCGATTTAAGCAAAATACCCGCACCTGCCACTGCCCATTCGCGGGCCAGCGATGCATCATCGACATGGCGGTCGCCGCTGACCCGCACCTCGGTCCACTGGCCATTTTGCGCAAAGCGCCACAGCCGATGGCGTTGCCCGCCGCGGTCAAACGTCAGGCAGTTATGTTGCAGCAGATCCTGGGGCATGGAAGGAGTTCCATAGCGGCGCAAATATTCAGGCGATGCGCATAACACCGGCTGCCCCATTGTCAAGGATCGCGCCACCAGGCGTGAATCGGCCAGCACCCCGTAGCGGATCGCCATATCTACTGCGTCCCTTACCACGTCCAGCGGACGGTCGCCGACGGTGAGCACCAGCTCTAAACCGGGATGGAGTGCTAAAAACTCACTGAACATAGGCAGCAATGTCGTACGCGCCAAGTCGGAAGGTGCAGCAACGCGTAGCGTCCCCACCAGCTGCCCGGTATCGGCTGCAGCCTGAGACTCTCCCTCTAGCAAGAGCTCGAATGCCCGGCTGGCGTAATTGAGCAGGATTTGCCCTTGCGGAGTAATCCGCATCGCCCGCGTTGATCGCTCGAAAAGCCGTGCTCCCAGCTGCGTCTCCAGCCGTTTAAGTGCGCTGCTAGCTGCTGCCGGCGTTATCCCCAGAGCGCTGGCAGCGGCAGTCAGCGAACCACCCCGCGCAGTCTGAATGAGTACGTGCAGGTCTGCGATATTTTCAATTTTCATTTAATAGTGTTTATTTTAAACACCCATTATCAAATTCAGCTTTCCATTCTACACTCGCTCCACCTTAACTCTGCCTGTCAGCCAACGATTATGAGCACTATCTCCCCTACATCCCTCACCCATACCGTCGCTTCCATCAACCGCAGTGCTGCCCTGGATCTGCTGCAAGCCGCGCGCGCCGCCTCGACAGTCATCGGCATTGAAGTCACCATCGCCATCACCGATGCCGGTGGGCACCTGACAGCCTTGGAACGTTCGGATATCGCTCCGTTTCTGACGGTGAATGTCGCTATCGACAAGGCCTGGAGCGCCGTCTCCTTTGGGCTTCCCACTCATGTGTGGAGCAGCATCTTGCAAAACAATGCGGTAGCACAACTCGCACATCAACCCAGGCTGGTTGCCGTCGGTGGCGGTTATCCCATCATCAAGAATGGTCAGGTGGTGGGAGGCATCGGCATCTCGGGCGGCAATGCTTTGCAAGACCAGCAGGCAGCCGAAGCAGCATTAAAGGCCCTCGGTTTCGATTTACTGGCTAACTGAACGCTTTCATGAGCTTACAGATGCAAAAAAAACGGTTTCCCTACAAAGAGAACAATCGTAGCGCCAATATCCTTGCGACCCTGTTTCTCGCGATGCTGCTACTTACGGCCACGTCTCTTCTTTTCGTGGTGCCGGCCCGCGCCGGCACCAGCAACAATAGCGACGAAGCTGCGGCAGCAACAATCGACCTGTTCAGCAAAATGAGCGCACGGGACTGGGTTGCTATGTCGCATTACATCCCGGCTGAAGGATTTAGTGAGCTCAGCCCCGGATCGGCAACACTGCACCGTCTCAACGCCGGTGCTTTTGAAAAATTGTTTGCGTCCGGCGTGGCCATTGATCTGCGGGCTATAGATGTTCAGGCGCAATCACTGGGCGATACGGCCATTGCTACAGGCACACGGTTAGGCGCGATTACGCCGGCCGGCGCCGTAGCAACTATCGGCCGCAACGCCTTCACCATGGTCTGGATGAAAACTGGAAATCAGTGGCAGCTACAGCACATCCACCTGTCGGTGGTCCAACCATAATTCAGCAGCGGCAACCGGCAAACAAAATAAATCTCGTTTTACCGTCCCTCCACGGGGAAGGTCATTTACCGCAAGACCTGCCGGTAATTAACCGAAATACTACCGCCCCTTCCGTCCCGATAGGCGAACAGTCGTCCGTTTTTTAATAGGTACGGGACATCCTCAAAACAGGAGGGCTGTCGTGACACTCTTTGACAATTACTGCAAGATTTTCGGGTGCCACTATTTTGAGAAAGGAGTAGTCTCAGGCTGTGCTTACGGGGGTTGCGATGACAACTAATGAGATACTGAGAATTATGATGATGCCGCGGTTCCAAGGCGATTTACCGACGCATCTTGAACTGGCCGCCATCTGGGCGCAAAGGCTCTCAGACTTGTCCGACAAGCTGAGCGAAGCAGATTTGTATCCGTTAATGGTGGTAGGCTCGCTGGTGTACCAGAAAGCCTGCCTGGAACTTGAGGCCGAAGAACAGGCGGGTCTCGTTATACATATGGCCCGTAGGCAATAGCGGATTGCCGGCAAGAACAGGCAAGCCCTGTCGAGGGCCGTGCCTGTAGCCCGTTTTTATTTTGCCGCTTTTGCTGCGCCAACTGCATCCAGGAAACCGACACGGTCAGTCGTCGCGTTCCTCGCGTCTTCCGGGTTGATTTTCTTTTCACGCAACAATTGCAGCAAGGCTGAATTCATTGAGTGGCAGCCGCTGTCGGAATTTTCGGGGCCATCCATCAGCGCGCGCAGCCCAGTAAAGCCGCCGGTTTCGATCAGGCGCACCACTTCCGGATTCGTCGTCAGGCATTCAGTCGCCAGATGGTAGCGCGCGCCATCCAGTGAAGGGAGCAACGCCTGGCACAACACGCCGCGCAAGGCCTTGGCCAGCGCCTGTGCCTGCGGTTCACCGTTGCCCAGTAGGCGCAGCATCTTTTGCAAACCCAGTTCGGTCGAACGCGCATGCAGCGACGCCAGCACCAGCGGACCTGATTCAGCCAGCGCCAGCGCTTCCTGCGCGGTCTGCGCATCGCGAATCTCGCCGATGACGATGACGTCCGGGCGTTCGCGCAGCGCATCCAGCGCGCCCAGATAATAGCTTGCCACGTCACCGTCAAAACCCACCTCACGCTGCGTGATGATGCATTTGCGTTGCGGAATCAGCGTTTCTACCGGGTCTTCAATCGTGATGATATGACCGGAACGCGTCTTGTTGACCTCGTCGATCATGGAAGCGATTGTTGTCGATTTACCCTGGCACGTATCGCCAATGATCAGCACCAGGCCGCTGGTGAATTTGGCAAAATCCTGCTCGCACTGGCGCAGGCCGAGCTGGCCCAGTTCCATCGGTTCACGCGGGAAACGGCGAATTACGCAACCGAGGCGCTTCTTGCCCTGGAAAGTGAAACAGTTGGCGCGGATGCGCGCAGTGTTCAAATCGATGGAGCGGTCAAAGGCGCGGTCCTGGATGCGGTCGGCCCAGTTGGGTTCTATGACTTCAAAAAACTCTTCCAGCTCTTCGCGCGTAATCGGCGAATCGGTCACCGCCACCAGGCCTTTTGGCTGGCGCAGCATGATGGGGCTGTTCTGATGGATCAGGATATCGCTGAAACTAAGGCGTGAGTTCAGCAGATGCAGGATTTGTTCGACCAGGGTGCCGAGTACCGGATGGCCCTCATTCTCGAGATACGACAGCGTACGGATTTGCGAGGATACCTGAGTTTCAATCATTTTTACAATCTCCCGATTCGACAATTCCGCTGATTATAAACTCAGTATATTTACATCAGGGAAAGATTTTTATTTTGTCGTATTTTGCTCAGTTTATGCAGCTAAAAACGACAAAAACCGGCTACCAGCAGCCGGTTTAGGGAAAAACAACTTAAACATCTGAAAATATCTGAAACAATTGAAGCAACCGACAAGCAGCCGCGGCAAGCTGTTTAGTCGTCGTCGTTGGGATCGAGTTCGGGGAACAGCACTTCAGTGAAACCGAATTGCGACAAGTCCTTGATGCGCATCGGGTACAGCACGCCGTTCAGGTGATCGCACTCATGCTGCACCACACGCGCATGGAAATCGTCGACATCGCGGCTGATGCGCTTGCCGAACTGGTCGTAACCCTCATACCTCAGCCTGGTCCAGCGCGGCACCAGGCCCCGCATGCCGGGCACCGACAGGCAACCTTCCCATGCTGCTTCGGTCTCTTCTCCGAGCGGAGTCAATACCGGATTCAGCAGCACTGTTTCCGGCACCGTCGGCGCATCAGGATAGCGCGGGTTATTCTTGAAACCAAAAATCACCAGTTGCAGATTGACGCCTATCTGCGGCGCTGCCAGGCCAGCACCGTTGGCGGCGGCCATGGTTTCAAACATGTCGTCCACCAGCTTCAGCAACTCCGGCGTATTGAATTCAGTGACCTGTTCGGCAACCCTCAGCAGCCGGGAATCGCCCATTTTCAGTATTTCATGAATCATTGCAGACTCCCTTCCCTTTCAGCAGACATGTGGCACACACTTACCGCCATCAATCATTAATCGTTAATCCTGGCTTAGATTTTAACCGAACGCAGGTACTCCCGGAATTCAGCGCCAGTTTCCGGGTGCTTCAATCCCAGCGCCACGCTGGCCTTCAGATAACCCAGTTTGGAGCCGCAATCGTAGCGTGTGGACATCGCGCGGTAAGCGAGCACCGGATCGGATTGCAGCAGTTGCGCGATGCCGTCGGTCAGCTGGATTTCACCGCCCGAGCCCTTGCCCAGTTTTTCCAGATAATTGAAAATATTGCCGGACAACACATAACGGCCCACGACGGCCAGTGTGGAAGGGGCGACATCCGGCATCGGTTTTTCAACGATGCCATGCATTTTTTCCAGCCTGTCCTTGTACGGCGTGCCGCTGACGATGCCGTACTGGCGGGTAAATTCGCGTGGCACGTCCTGTACCGCGATGATGCTGGCGCCTTCCTGTTCATACAGGCGGGTCATCTGGGCGATGGCGGAAGGTTGGCCAGGATCGGCATCCATCAGATCATCCGCCAGCAACACGGCAAACGGCTCGTTGCCGACAACAGGACGCGCGCACAGTACAGCGTGGCCCAGGCCCAGCGGCGCAGGCTGGCGGATGTAGATGCAAGTGATGTTTTTCGGGATCACATTTTGCACCAGATCCAGCAGCGCCTGCTTGTTGGCGGCTTCCAGTTCGCTTTCCAGCTCGTAGGCTTTATCGAAATGGTCTTCAATCGCGCGCTTGTTGCGGCCAGTGATAAACACCATTTCGGTAATGCCGGCTTCTACTGCTTCTTCCACCGCATACTGAATCAGCGGCTTGTCCACGATGGGCAGCATTTCTTTTGGTTGCGCCTTAGTGGCAGGAAGAAAGCGGCTACCCAGGCCGGCAACAGGGAAAACTGCCTTTTTGATTTTCGTCATTTTTTCTCCAGATCATTTGCGCAAAGTTGTAGCAACTCTGCTTCGGTAAGCACCATAACGCCCAATTCCTGCGCCTTCAGCAATTTGCTGCCGGCATCGTCTCCCGCCACCACGTAGCTGGTTTTTTTTGATACTGAGCCGGATACTTTGCCGCCGGCTTTTTCTATAATTTCTGTTGCCTGGTCCCGGCTTAGCGACGGCAGTGTTCCGGTCAGCACAAAGGTTTTTCCGGACAATATACCGTCAGCCTCGGCCTGCTGCGGCAGCTGCGACAGCAGATCGGCATACGTGCTCTCCAGTTGCGCCACGCTCTGCCGCTGGCCTGGCACCGCCAGCCATGCGGCAAGCGCGGTATTTAGCTCAGACGGCATCGCGTAATGATGCAGGTAATCGGTATCGGCCTGCGCCAGCAGCGCCAACGTCATACCTTTGTCCACCAGCTGCTTGCAGCGCGTCTCTGTCAGCTTGGGAATGGCGAGCGCCGCCAGCAAGGCGGGCTGGCTGAGCCTGTCGCGCAGTTTGGCGCTCGGCGCGTGTTCATCGCGCGCAGCGACTCCGGCTTTCAGCAGCGCGTCGATGGCCTGCTGGTTTTTTTCTTCGGCAAAGAAATCGGCAATCGCTTCAGCCACGGTGCTGCCGATATCCGGCAGCAGCCGCAGCAGCGGCGCCGGCGCGCGCCTTACCAATTCCAGCTTGCCCAGCCAGTCTGCCAGTGTCTTGGCGGTGGATTCGCCGACATGACGTATGCCCAGAGCAAACAGCAGCCGCTCTAGCGGAGGATTCTTGCTGGCGGCAATCGCTTCAATCAGGTTCTCGGCCCATTTGGTCGCTATTTTTCCCTGCTGCACCGTATCCGGCGTGATGCCATCGCGCTCATCGCCACGGCGTTTCATTTCCAGCAGGTCGTCCAGCGTCAGCTTATACAGGTCGGCAATGCCGTGCACATAATCGAGCTCAACCAGATTGTCGATATAACGCTCGCCCAGGCCGTCTATATCCATCATGCGGCGCGCGGCGAAGTGGCGTATTGCTTCCTTGCGCTGCGCCGAACAGAACAAGCCGCCCGAGCAGCGCGCTATCGCCTCCCCCTCTTCCCTGACCACATGCGAACCGCAAATCGGGCATGCCTTCGGCAGCTCAAACGGCGCATGCTCGGGTTGCGGCCTGCGCTCCATGACAACGGACACCACTTCCGGAATCACGTCGCCGGCACGGCGCACGATCACTGTGTCGCCAACGCGCACGTCCTTGCGGCGCACTTCATCTTCGTTATGCAACGTGGCATTGGTCACGGTCACGCCGCCGACAAATACCGGCGCCAGCCGCGCAACCGGCGTCAACGCGCCAGTGCGGCCTACCTGCACGCCGATTTCCTGCACGACCGTTGTTGCCTCTTCGGCAGGGAATTTATGCGCAATCGCAAAGCGCGGCGCGCGCGACACAAAACCAAGCTCCTGCTGCTGCTGCAAACGGTTGACCTTGTAGACCACACCGTCAATGTCGTATGCCAGGCTTTTGCGCTTCTTGCCGATTGCGATATAAAAATCCAGCAAACCCTGTACGCCGGACACAATTCCTTTGTCGGCGCATACCGGCAGGCCGAGGCCGGCATACCAGTCCAGAAGCGCGGAATGCGACACAGGCATGTCTGCACCTTCCAGCGCGCCTATGCCATAGGAAAAGAAACTCAGCTTGCGCTGCGCAGTTATACGAGAATCCAGCTGGCGCAGGCTACCGGCCGCCGCATTGCGCGGGTTGGCAAATTCCTTGCCGCCGGCATCGCGCTGGCGCTGGTTCAGCTTGTCGAAATCGGATTTAAACATCAGCACTTCGCCGCGCACATCCAGCACTTTGGGCGGATGCGGCGTATTCAGGCGCAAAGGAATGCTATGTATCGTGCGGATATTTTCCGTCACGTCTTCGCCGGTAAAGCCGTCACCACGCGTAGCCGCTTGTGTGAACAGGCCATCCACGTAACGCAGATTGATCGCAAGGCCGTCGAATTTCAGATCGATTGCATATTCCAGCGCATGGCTGGTGCCCAGGCCATCGCGGGCGCGTCGGTCAAAAGCGACGATATCTTCGTCTTCAAAACCATTGTTCAGCGACAGCATAGGCACTGCGTGGCTTACCTGTTTGAATTCTGGTAGCGGCGCACCGCCCACGCGCAGCGTGGGGGAATCAGCCGTCATCAATTCGGGATGCTGCTGCTCAATTGCCTGCAATTCCTTGAACAGCAGGTCATATTCCGCATCCGGTATGCTGGGATTATCCAGCACATAATAAGCGTGGCCATGACGCCGCAATTCTTCTCGCAGCAGTGCTGCCCTGGCGGCCGGATCTGTGGCGTCCGGCGCTGTTTTGCCCAGTAAATCGTTACCCATTATTAGCTGAACAGGCGTTGCGCGCGTATTGATCCCGCAGGGATTTCCGATTCTGCCATGGCAGCATAAAAAGCCTGTACCTGGCCGGCAATTTCATCCAGCGCTGCCTTGGAGATGGGCTGGTTGCCGTCATCGACCACCGTGCCGCCCAGCCTTGTAGACAAAGACCGCGCACAGGCTGACATAGCACCAAAGCCATCGCGCGCGGGCGCGACACAAGGAACATCCAGCAGCAATGTCAGCCGCGCCGTCACTACTTCGCTGATGCCGACGTTGGTGGACAGTGAAAACAATGTGCCCCCATCACCATCCGGCATCACCAGCCTGCCGTCAGGGCGGGAATCGAAACCCTGTTTTTCCAGTGCGGCGTGCAAAGTATTGATCGCCCACGGCGCACCATTGGCCATGATATTGACGCTGAGCTGTGCATCATGCTCAGAAACGAACTGATGCAACTCCCTGGCGGTAGACATCACCTGCGTCATGTCCGGAATGTCCGGATGGGCGCTCAGGCGGTCTGCAATTTCACGCAGCTTCATGACGAACTCGGAATATTCGAGTTCGTTCAGCGGACCGCCACGGCTAACCATCTGTATACCTGCAAACAGCGTGGTATAGATGCCGCCATGCGCGATAACATCGCGCTCCCCCGCGTGGCTCTGGCCGATGAAATGCACCGGCTTCTTGCCGACGTACCTGAGGCTGTGAATTTCGGCCAGTACCTTCTCGCCACGTATCGGCGCATCGAATTCCAGCGGAATGATGCAATCGATCAGTTCGTCCACCGGCAGCTCTTTGTCATGCACGCCCTGCGCAGACATCATTGGAGATGCAACCGGGGCGGCTGTCGTGGTTGCCGATGTGGTTGGCAGCACCGGCGCCGCATCAGCCTGGATCGCATCCGGCACAAAAGCCTGGTCATCATCCGCCATCGATACGACGTCGAGGCTAGGCTCCTGGCGGAACTGCATGCCATCAGGCTCGCGCAGTTCTTGCGGTTCCTGGCGGCTGTAATGCTCCTGCTGCACTTCCGGCTCGTGATGCGGATTCATCAGCACATCGTCATGCCCGGTAGAAAAGGCGCGTTCCACGCTCTTTTTAGCCTTGTGCTCCTGCCATTTGTTGAAAATAACTACGCCGACGACGATGGTTCCACCGATTGCCAATAAGCTTATTTGTAGATCTGTCATGCTGCTTGCGCCTCAGAAGCAAAGTTTGCGGCAGACTCCATGTCTACCGCAACGATTCGAGAAACTCCCTGTTCCTGCATGGTCACGCCTATCAATTGCTGTGCCATTTCCATCGCTATTTTATTATGAGAAATAAACAAAAACTGTGTGTTAGCCGACATACGTTTCACCATATTACAGAAACGCTCGGTATTTGAATCATCCAGTGGTGCATCCACCTCATCCAGCAGGCAGAAAGGCGCCGGGTTCAGCTGGAACATTGAGAACACCAGCGCGGTTGCCGTCAGCGCCTTCTCACCACCGGACAACAGGTGGATGGTCGCATTTTTCTTGCCGGGAGGCTGCGCCATGACCTGCACGCCGGAATCCAGTATTTCGTCGCCGGTCATGATCAGCTTGGCCTGGCCGCCGCCGAACAAGATAGGGAACAGCTCGGCAAAGTGCGTATTGACCTTGTCGAAGGTATCTTGCAACAGGTCGCGGGTTTCTATATCGATCTTGTGAATCGCGTCCTGAAGCGTGGTAATCGCTTCGGTCAGGTCGGCATGCTGGGAATCGAGGAAGGTTTTACGCTCGCTTGCCTGCGCCAGCTCATCAAGCGCCGCCATGTTGACCGCACCCAGGCCTGCTATTGCATTAGTCAGGCGGGTTACCTCACCCTGCAGGTAGGACGGTTTCATGTCGGCGTGCAATTTCTGCGACAGCGCTTCTTCGTCGACGTCAAAATTGCGCAACTGCTCCGCATACTGCTCCTGGCTCAGACGTGCAGCCTGTTCTTTCAGTTGCAGTTCCATGATGCGGTCACGCTGCGGCTGCAGGCTGCGCTCGACCTGCATCTTGGCTTCTTCATGCTGGCGCAGCTTCTGCGTCAACTGGTCCAGCTCATGCCTGGCATCGGCCAGCGTACGCTCCTGGTCGCTACGTTTTTCCAGCAAGGACTGCAGCCCGGCCTGTGCCGTCTGGTCATCCATGGTTTCCAGTTCCAGCTTGCCCTGCTGCATGTTAGCAAACAGCTGTGCCGCCTGCTCCAGCGCGGTGGCGATGCTGCGGCGCAACTCTTCCATCTTGCTGCGATGGGATTTTTCCGAAAACGCAGCCTCCTGTGCCGCCCTTTCAAGCTCGCGCAACTGTGTCCGCGCATCGTTCAGCTGCTGCTCTTTTTCCAGATAGATAGTCTGGCCGTCTTCATGGCTTTCCTGCAGTTCGGCCAGTTCCACGTCCAGCTGTTCGAATTTTTCTTCGGACTCCGCCTTGGCCTGCTGCTGCTCTGATTCCTGCGCGCCGATTTCGGCCAGATCGTTCTTGATCTGCGTGCTGCGCTGGTTAAAGCGCTCCTGCACTTCAGACAGCTTCATGAATTCTATTTGCAAACTATGCACCGCCTGCGTCAGCGTGCTGACGCGCAGGCGCAGTTCCTGCAGGCGCTGGCTGGCTTGCGTATAGGCAGATTCTGCCCTGACGGCGCGCGTCTTGGCTTCATCCGCCAGCATTTGCTGTGCGCGGCTTTGTTTGCCGATATTTTCTATTTCCTGCTGGCGCGCCAGTACGCCATCCTGCTCAGAATCCGATGCGTAAAAACGCACACTGGACTTACTGATTACATGGCCTTGCTTGGTGATAAAACAGGCGCCCTGCGGCAACTTGGCCCTGTCCATGAAAGCGGACGCAACGTCTTCAGCCGCATACACCTGGTGCAGCCAGTCCTGCATCAGGCTGCGTACGCCGGCATCGTTCAGTTGCAGCAGGTTCAGCAAAGGTTTCAGGCCGGGCACCGGCTCCGTCGCACCAGCGGCAACCTGCGGCGTATACAAGGCCAGCTTGGCAGGAGGCGCATCATTGAAAAAGGCCTTGGCCCAATCCAGGTTGGACATTTCCAGCGCCGATGTACGCTCGCGCAATACCGATTCCAGCGCAGTTTCCCAGCCGGCTTCGATATGCAGCTTTTGCCACAGTTTGGGCAAACCGCTGAGTTCGTGCTTTTCCAGCCATGGCTGGACCTTGCCCTGGGTCTGAACTTTTTCCTGCAACTGCTTCAGCGCCAGCAGGCGCGCATCCAGCTGAGCACTGGCAGCGGTGTCCTTGTTGACCTGCTCCTGCGCGGCTTTGCGCTCCTCTTCCAGCCGTGGCACCGACTCCTGCGCCTCTTCCAGGTGCATAGTCTCTTCTTCCAGCACCTGTTTTTTCTCTTCCAGCTGCATGGACAGGTTGGTCAGATGGGTGCCGTCTGGCATCGCCAGACCGTTCTTTTCCTGCGTCAGCCTTTCACGGCGCGATGCCAGCGTTGCCAAGATATTTGATGCATTGCGCTGGTGCGCGGATTCCAGCTCGATCTGCTGCTGAAACTGCATGATCTTGGCGCGTGATTCCGTCGTCTTCAATTGCGATTCGCGCCACACCTGCTCCAGCGCGGGCAGCTTGTCGTTATGCTGCTGCGCCATTTCCAGCGCCTGTTCTGAGCGTTCTGCCAGTTCTTCGACCTGGATTTCGGCTTCCGCCAGATCATCCTGGAACTGCTGTCCCTGGCGCTGCCACTGGTCGCGCTGTGCGGTCAACGAGTTCAGCTGCGATTGCAGGCGGCTGCGTGATTCGATGACGAACTTGATCTGCGCTTCCAGGCTGCCGATCTCGGCATTGGTCTGGTACAGATGGCCTTGCGCCTGGTGCATCCTGTCGCCTACCGCATAGTGGGCCTGGCGCATATGCTCCAGTTCAACCTCAACATGGCGCAGCTTGGCGGTCTGTTCTTCCAGATCCAGCTGTGTCCGTTCTATTTCGGCAAAAACCTTTTCCTGCTCGCTTGCGGCTTCCTTCTTGCGCAGCAGCCACAACAATTTCTGTTTTTCTTCCTGGTCGGATTGCAGCTCATTAAACTTGTTGGCAACAACCGCCTGTGCTTCCAGCTTTTCCAGGTTGCTGTTCAGCTCGCGCAGGATGTCTTCCACCCGCACCAGATTTTCATGGGTATCGTGGATGCGATTTTCAGTTTCGCGGCGGCGTTCCTTGTAGCGGGATACGCCTGCGGCTTCCTCCAGAAAGATGCGCAGTTCTTCCGGCCGCGCTTCAATAATGCGGGAAATCATGCCCTGGCCGATGATCGCGTACGCGCGCGGGCCCAGGCCGGTACCCATGAAAATGTCCTGAATATCACGGCGGCGCACTGGCTGGCCGTTAATATAGTAGGTAGACGTGCCGTCCCGCGTCAGCGTACGCTTGACCGCGATTTCCGCGTACTGGCTCCACTGGCCGGCTGCTTTGCCCAGGCTATTGTCAAAAACCAGTTCCACGGACGAACGTCCGGCCGGTTTGCGGTTGGTGGATCCGTTAAAAATAACGTCCTGCATCGATTCGCCGCGCAGCTCGGAAGCCTTGGATTCGCCCAAGACCCAGCGCACAGCATCAATGATGTTGGATTTTCCACAACCGTTGGGCCCGACCACACCCACCAGCTGGCCTGGAACCTGAAAATTCGTGGGATCTACGAAAGATTTAAATCCCGACAATTTAATAGAAGTTAATCGCACGTTATAAGCTGTTGTAGTTTTATCTGTTCAAATTCTGCCGGCATGATGCTGAACATACCCCAATTTTCCCTTGGCTTTGAATGCTTGCCGCTATAGCTATATGTATAGATACCCAACAAATACCCAATTAGACAACGCATCATATCATTTTGAAAGCGTCAATTTTTCATTTTTGCCATTTGAATAAGCTATCAGCGCAGTCCCGGGATGCGCACAGGATGTGCATAGGACAAGTACAGAGCGAGTAATCAGTCAGTATTCCTTTAGGCAAGCTCCGTGCAAAGGCTATAATACGGGATGGCAAATCCATGGCTCGCCGCCATGAAAAGAGGGCTTTTGCCGAATTTTATTCGTTAATTTCTAAAGCGTGAACCTGTGAACCCTTTCCTGAACAAGCTGCAGCCCTATCCTTTTGAAAAACTCAAGCAACTGTTTGCCGACGTCAAACCAAATCCAGAGTTCAAGGCGATCAGCCTGGGCATAGGCGAGCCCAAGCACCCTACCCCGGCATTCATCCAGCAAGCCATCACGGCAAATCTGGACGGGCTGGCCAGCTACCCGGCAACCGCAGGATCGGAAAGCCTACGCAAATCCATCTCCGGCTGGCTTGCAAGGCGCTACAACATCCCTGCACCGGATGCAGCAACACAGGTGTTGCCGGTTAACGGCTCACGCGAGGCGTTGTTTGCGCTGGCGCAGACAGTGATAGACACATCGCAATCCAAAGGCGGCCTGCCGCTAGTGATCTGCCCCAACCCGTTCTACCAGATCTACGAAGGCGCGGCTTACCTGGCCGGCGCCGAGCCCTATTTTGTCAATGCCGACCCTGCCCGCAATTTTTCGCCAGACTATAAAACTGTGCCGGACGATGTCTGGGCTCGCGTGCAGTTGCTGTACATCTGCTCGCCCGGCAACCCGACCGGCGCAGTGTTGACGCTGGAAGACTGGAAAGAACTGTTTGAATTGTCGGACCGTTACGGTTTTGTCATCGCAGCTGACGAATGCTATTCGGAAATCTATTTCAAGCCGGAGGCGCCGCTGGGCAGCCTGCAGGCGGCGCAGGCGCTGGGCCGTGGCACCTATCCACGACTCATTACGCTGTCCAGCCTGTCCAAACGTTCCAACGTGCCGGGCATGCGTTCCGGTTTCGTTGCCGGCGATGCGGAAATCATCAAGAAATTCCTGCTGTACCGCACCTACCACGGCGGCGCGATGAGCCCCAGCATACAGGCGGCATCCGCCATTGCCTGGGACGATGAAGTCCACGTGCAGGAAAACCGCGATAAATACATCAAGAAATTTGCGCAGGTAACCCCACTGCTGCAACAGGTATTGGACGTCAACCTGCCGGATGCCAGTTTTTACCTGTGGGCAAAGGTGGATAAACTGGCGCCGATTTCAGATACCGAATTCGCCAGGCGGCTCTACCAAGAATATAATGTGACGGTATTGCCGGGCAGCTATCTGGCGCGCGAAGCGCATGGCATCAACCCGGGGCAAAACCGCATCCGCATGGCGCTGGTGGCCGAAGTGGATGAATGCATGGAAGCCGCGCAACGCATTGTCGCTTTTACCAAAAAGCTGGCTTCTGCCTGACACCGGGCAACAGATGGCCGCATAGACACCCGCACAAACACACAAAATACACGTAATACCCTTTTAATCGCTTTTAATATTTATTAATCACAGCAATCACTGAAAACGTCACCATGACTCAACAATTACAGCAAATCATCGACCAGGCCTGGGAAGAACGTACCAGCTTTTCACCAAAATCAGCGCCTGCAGAACTGCGCGAGGCCGTAGCCCATGTGCTGCAGCAACTGGACAGCGGCAGCCTGCGCGTAGCGCAAAAGCTGGACGGCGCATGGCAGGTCAACCAATGGATCAAGAAGGCAGTGCTGCTGTCTTTCCGCCTGGAAGACAACGTTGCGATGCCAGCCGGCGCGGACATGCAGTTTTACGAC
>JAYSKH010000442.1:0-2261 GCA_043726505.1 Undibacterium sp.
ACCGACAAGACCAAAGAATCCCTGCAAGAACTGGTCAGAGAATACGCCGACATGGCTGGCGGCAAGCCGATCAGCGCAGCCGAACTGGCCGATGCACAAAGTCATGAAACGCTGAGTCTGCCCGGCTCTTTTGAGACAGTCAGCCAGCTCAGCAGTGCTTATTCGACGATCCTGCAGTACCAGCTCCCGGAAAGCTATTTCAATGACTTCACCGCTACCGTGATGGCACTGACACCGGAACGTGCCAATGTAATTGCAGCACGCACTCTACTACCGAAGCAGTTAATCTGGGTGGTGGTCGGCGATATGAGCAAGGTCGAGGCCGGTATCCGCGAACTTAAACTCGGCGAAGTGCATAAGATCGATGTCGATGGCAAGCCGGTGAAGTAGCTTTTATGCGCGGCAACAGCCTGTTGCCGCGCACGTTCTATGACGGCGGAAATACTCAAGATTCTGGGGCATATCATGGGTAGAAACTAAAAGAAGAGTCAGCTTCGCTTTTTCCACAAACGCAATTGCTTGGCGCTGCGGATGCATCCCCCCTGACAATGGCCGCTTGTTGTTGGGCTTCGCAAGCTCAGCGCCAACCTACAATTAGCCCAACGTAGCACGGTACTGCAAGCCGTGTCGCAAGCGACCAGCCATCTGCTATTGAAGATGGTCGGCCCTTCAATCCATCAAGCCAAGCTGATCATTCAAGTTTCCAGACATACGAAATTGTCTTCCAGGCTTCTTGCGCTTTTCCATCTTTCATGGCCGGGGTGTATGTACATTTTGCGAATGTACCTGTCACTGCTTCGTCCAATGCTGGGAAGCCGCTTGATTTCTTGATCTTCGATTGCAAAACGTTTCCGGTTTCACCTATCAAAAACGAGGCTGTCACCGTGCCTTCTTCTCCTTTTTTTCGGGATTCTTGTGGATAGCCAGGCTTTTCACACTTAACCGTGTCATCAAATTTTGGTCCGGTATAGCCTTTTGGCGCATCCGACGCTGCCGGAGTACCGGCGTGTGCATACAGACTGAAACAGACGGCCGTTACGCCGATGACTGCGGCAGCTGCTTTCCAGCTGACCGGTTGAACTTCGGGGCGAACCAGGCGTTTGATGCGTGACATAAGATTTCCTCCATTTGCCGCTTGGGCAAGTTGATTGTGGGAGAACCGGCAAAGTGCCAATTCCTGAAGTGCAAGAGCCAAGCGCCTAGGTTCGCCCAGTATTCCTGCTGCGATATCGTCCGCAATTTGCTCACGTTCGATACAGATACGTTTTGAAATCCACCAGACCGCCGGATGAAAAAACAGCAGTATTTCAATCAGGCTTTGAATCAGGTTGATCAAATAATCGAAGCGGCTGATATGCGCCAACTCATGCGCCAACAGGGCTTCTAACAGATGCGCCGGCATCCCGGTGATTAAGGAGGCAGGCACCAACACCAAAGGGCGCAGCCAGCCGATGGTGATCGGGCTTTCCAGATCATCCACCACGCGCAAAACAATTTTGTACGGCAAGCCGGCCTTGACAGCGAGCGCTGTCAGCCGGGTTTGCCATTGGGCATCCGAACGGCTGCGTTGGTCTTTGCTGTAACCGCGTAACCACCACAGGCCCAGACCCATGCGCACCGACAGAAGCGCTACGCACACTAGCCACACCAAAACGATGCCATGCACATGGCTTTGTAGCCAAAACGCCAGCTGGTGCCAATCAAATTGATGCAAGGTCGTATCGATTTGAACTCCCACTGTTGTCAATTGCACGGCCGTCCCCGCGTGTTCCTGAAGGCGGCTGGCGGCTTCAAACAACGGCAACAAAAAACAAACCAGCAACGCGCCGCAGCCGGTGATGTAACGTGTTTGTGGCGCGGCGTTACGCAATAACTGCAGCAAAACAGCGGTCACCGCGCCAACCAGGAAACCTTGCCATAAAAAATGGATCAAGGCCCAGCCAATGGCGCTAACCAGCGATGGCAGGAATGTTAGTGAGGGTGAGGTGAGCAGGTTCATTGTTTATCCTGATCCAGAAATTGTTGAATTTCATCTTTTTCCGCCTGGCTGATGTGGCCGCGCAAAGCCGCCATCACCAGATTTTTTGCCGATCCGGAAAATGCTTTTTGAATCAGGTCCTTGACCATATTCGTTTGCAGCGCTTCCTGCGCATGCGCCGCCGCATACACATGCGCACGTTCGCTTTCGTCACGGATCAACAAACCCTTGGTGTGCATGATTTGCAGCATGCGCAGTACCGTTGCAAAAGCGCTGTCGGGGT
>JAYSKH010000443.1:0-9603 GCA_043726505.1 Undibacterium sp.
AGACGCTTTAAGTTTGTTTTCCTGTTGCTGCTGCCGGTATGCGTCTCTGCATCTGCCGAGCCCGGCCGCTTCGGCAATTTTTTCTCGTTTGGAAAAAGCCAGGCGTCTGAGCAAAAGGAAGCGCATATCAATCGCGCTACCGACAAGAAAATGGAAAAAGAAGCGATTGCGGAAGAGCATGCCGATAATAAGCGCCTGCCTGCCGCCAGCCCCTCTGCCGCCAATACCGACACCAGCCAGAAACGCAGCCGCATGACTCCCGATGAGCGCCGCGCCTTGCGCCGCCAGATCAACGAAGCCGGCCACGATATCTACGTTCCTGGCCGATAAGCCAGCATCCGTTTCGGAGTCTGTCCCGGCCTTGCCTTGCTCTTAAGGCGATCCGCAGGCCCGCAGGCCGAAAGACTAGCTCCGCAGTACTATCTCCTGTGCTGCTTCATCACATTTTGCTGTTCCCTCTGCCAGTCACGTTCTTTTTCGGCATCGCGCTTGTCATGCTGTTTCTTGCCCTTGGCAAGGCCGATCTGGCATTTGATCATGCCTTTGCTGAAATGCATGTCCAGCGGCACCAGCGTGTAGCCAGAACGTTCTACCTTGCCGATCAGCTTGCTGATCTCGGCGGCATTCAGCAGCAGCTTTCGCGTCCTGACTGAATCCGGATTAATATGGGTAGAGGCCGTCGGCAGGGCGCCGATATGGGCGCCAAACAGGAATATCTCGCCGTTGCGGACAATGACGTAGGCTTCTTTCAGTTGCGCGCGGCCAGCCCGTATGGCCTTGACTTCCCATCCTTGCAGCACGACTCCTGCTTCATATTGTTCTTCGATGAAGTAGTCGTGAAAGGCTTTTTTGTTATCGGCAATGCTCATGCAGTGTAATGAATGTTTCTGTCCCGCCCTGAGAAATCCTGTTTAAAGGCCGCTTTCGCGTTTTTTTAACAAGAAAACAGAGTGAGTCGGTTAAAATTTCGAATTGTGATTCTACCAAATGGTTCTTATTGATGGCAGTCGTACATAAAACAGTTTTCGTCGGGTATAGCGCCCAGCAGATGTTTGCGCTGGTGGACAGGGTAGAGGATTATCCCGGTTTCCTGCCGTGGTGCGGCGAAGTCGACGTCAAGGAAAGATCCGATGATACATTGATTGCAACGCTCTCCATCAATTATCACGGTATTAAACAGCGGTTTACGACCCAAAACAAGAATAAGCCGCCGCACGAGATGGAAATGACGCTGGTGGACGGGCCTTTCAAGCAGCTTTACGGCCACTGGAAGTTTACCGAACTCAGGGCAGATGCCTGCAAGATCGAATTTGACCTAAACTATGAGTTCTCCAGCAAATTGCTGGAACACCTTATAGGCCCGGTATTCGGCAAGATCGCCAACAGCTTCGTCGATTCTTTTTGCACCCGTGCAGAAACCTTATATGGGTGATATTGGTTTTATCAAGGTCCAGGTATGTTATTCCACCGCCAGCGACGTGGCTTTGCTGGACGTGAGGGTGGCTGTGGATGCCAGGCTGTCAGAGGCTGTCGCTGCAAGCGGCATATTGCTGCTGCATCCGGAAATCGACATGGGTATCAGCAAGTTCGGCGTTTATGGCAAACTCAAGCTTGCAGATGCGCCGCTGCACGATGGCGACCGCGTAGAGATTTACAGGCCGCTGATTGCCGACCCCAAGGACTCGCGCCGCCGCCGGGCTCAAAAGCAAAAAGAAGGGCAGGCGTAAGGCCTGCGTTGTCCGTCCAACCTCAGTTCTGTTGTAACTCCTTAATTGCAGCCGGCAACCGTACGCTTGGTATCTGCAATTTCCTTGGCGCGCTGGTCGTCGTTCAGGTAATTTCTTTCGCCCTTACTGTCCGCCGTGGCGATGCGGGTTCCGGATTCCAGTGAGCGCTGATAAGAGCGGGCGCGTTCGCAGTTTTTGCTTTTTTCTGCGGCGACGCGCTGTTCTTCTGCTGCTTTCTTGTCTTTGTCGGCCTGTTCGACGCGGCGCTTATTGAAATCCTCATTCCTGCTGGCCGTTGTCACCGGCTTGGATGCTGGCTGGTCACCGTCCGTGGCAGGCGCAGTTCCATCTGCAGATGGCGCGGCAATGCTGGTTTTGCCCGGCGACTTCAGGATGCGGCTGTTCGGTACCGACATTGGTGGCGGCGTATCGGAAAACTGTTTCACCCCTTTTTCATCCAGCCATACATACTGCGCAAAAGCTGACGCGCACATGAAAAATGACATGAACACAGAAAAAACGAGTTTCTTTTGATATTTTTGCATGGCTGTGATTCCGCAAGGCTTGGTCTGGAGTTTCTGCGACCCGACGGCCGAAGAAAAGAATTTGAAAGAAATTTGCTAGAGTTTTACACGGTTAAAGACGTCAGGGCAAGTTTTCTGTATAATGCGGCTTTGCGCCTATAGGAAATGCTATGCGTTTACTCCAAAAAGCACTCACATTCGATGACGTGCTCCTCGTTCCAGCTTACTCGAATATCCTCCCTAAAGATACTTCGCTTGTTACGAGTCTGACTCGTAATATCACGCTGAATATTCCCCTCGTTTCTGCTGCTATGGATACCGTGACCGAAGCCCGGCTTGCGATTGCCATGGCCCAGGAAGGCGGCATAGGGATTGTTCACAAAAACCTGACGCCGAAAGAACAGGCGCGCGAGGTTGCAAAGGTCAAGCGTTTTGAATCCGGCGTGCTGCGTGATCCGATCACGATCCCGCCGACGATGAAAATCCGCGACGTCATGGCGCTGTCGCAGCAATATGGCATCAGCGGCTTTCCGGTGGTTGAAGGCAAAACGGTTGTCGGCATCATCACCAACCGCGATCTGCGCTTTGAAGAAGAGCTGGAAGCGGAAGCGCGCGCCAAAATGACGCCGCGCGACAAGCTGGTGTTTGTGCTGGAAGGCGCGGACCTTTCCGAAGCTAAGCGGCTGATGAACAAGCACAGGCTGGAGCGCGTACTGGTCGTCAACGACCTGTTTGAGCTGCGCGGCCTGATCACCGTTAAAGATATCCAGAAATCCACTGAGCATCCTTTTGCATCCAAGGACGACCAAGGCAAGCTGCGCGTAGGCGCTGCGGTTGGTGTTGGCGCAGACAATGATGAGCGTATCGACCTGCTGGCCAAAGCCGGCGTTGACGTGATTGTCGTTGATACCGCTCACGGCCATTCCAAGGGCGTGCTGGACCGCGTTCGCTGGGTCAAGACCAATTATCCACATATCGAAGTCATTGGCGGCAATATCGCCACTGCGGCAGCGGCACTGGCGCTGGTTGAGCATGGCGCGGATGCCGTCAAGGTCGGCATCGGCCCAGGTTCCATCTGCACTACCAGGATCGTGGCTGGCGTAGGCGTACCGCAGATTACCGCGATTGCCAACGTAGCCAATGCCCTTAAAGGTACAGGCGTTCCATGTATCGCCGACGGTGGCGTGCGCTTCTCAGGCGACGTTTCCAAGGCACTGGCGGCAGGCGCTTCCACCGTGATGATGGGCAGCATGTTTGCAGGTACTGAAGAAGCGCCGGGCGAAGTGATTTTGTTCCAGGGCCGCAGCTACAAATCCTACCGTGGCATGGGCAGCCTGGGTGCAATGGCGGACGGCTCGGCCGACCGCTACTTCCAGGATGCAGCGAACAATGCAGACAAGCTGGTGCCAGAAGGTATTGAGGGACGAGTTCCCTACAAAGGTAGCGTACTGGCGATCTTGTATCAGCTGGTAGGCGGCGTGCGTTCTTCGATGGGTTATTGCGGTTGCGCCACCATAGAAGATTTGCGTACCAAGGCGGAGTTCGTCGAAATCACTTCCGCCGGTATGCGCGAATCGCACGTGCATGACGTGCAAATTACCAAGGAAGCGCCGAACTACCGCGCCGACTAGCCTCTTTAGAAGGAATAAGGAAGAAGGAAATACCCGGTCCGGCCTGCGCGCTGCTTACACTGTGTGTAGCTGTAGCGCCGGTCTGGATGCATCTCCGTGAGCATGCGGCTTTCGCCCAGCTAGCTCGACTAATCTGTTGCTGATAAAGATAAAGGTGTTGCACGGTATGTCCACTCAGCTAGATCGTTCCAATCCAGCCACCGTGCTGCAGGCCAACTCCGGTTTTGAGAACGTATTCGCCGAAAAGTTCGAGAACAGGCTGAAGCGTTTTGAAAGGCTGGGGCTACGGCTGTTTTCAGTTGCCAATTGCCTGGTGACTTTCGTCAATACGCCGTCCCGTTTCGACAAGAGCGAGCGTTCGATGGCTGCGCTGGAGGCGACGTTCTGCGAAACCATGCCGGTGCCGGAAGATCTGGTTGTTGTTGCCGATACCAGGGAAGATTCCGAGCTTGCCAACCACCGTCTGGTAGCCGGCGCACCGTATATCCGTTTTTATGCGGCGCAACCTATAGTTGACCATACGCAAGCGCTGATCGGCAGCGTAACGCTGCTGGATTATCAGCCCCGCGAATTCAGTGACGAAGACCGGCATCTGCTGGCCGACCTGGCCGTGATGATAGAGCGTGAGCTGGCGCTGAGCACGATGTACCATGCGCAGCTGGAGCTGATCAAGCAGAACCGCAGCCTGAAGAGGGATTCGCTGATCGACCCCATCCTGGGCACGTGGAACAAAGCCGCCATCGTCCGTTCGCTGCGCATAGAGATGGAACGCTGCAGCAAGGCCGAAAAGCCGCTGTCGCTGATTTTTGCGGGTCTGGACCAGAGCGGGGCGATACGTGATGCACACGGTATTGCTGCCAGCGATGTGATCATGGTCAAGATCGTCAGCCGCATCCGTTCTTGCATACGCCCGTTTGATGCGCTGGGCCGCTTCGGCAACGACATCTTCCTGATCGTGCTGCCGGGCGCATCGCACCTGGTTGCAACTGCAGTGGCAGAACGCATACGGCTTGCCGTAATGACGCATCCTGACATGATAGGCGACGAGCAGGTGCTGCTGACCGTCAGCGCCGGCATGGTCTCGACCGACACCTTTCCCGATACCGATCCAGAAAGCCTGATAAGCCTTGCCGAAAAAGCCCTGCTCTCTGCAAAGAGTGCAGGAAACAACCGTGTTGTGCAGGCCACGCCTGTGCAGCCTGACATTACCATTTGATTTATGCATTCGAAAATACTTATACTCGATTTTGGTTCGCAAGTAACGCAACTGATTGCGCGCCGCGTGCGCGACGCCGGCGTTTTTTCCGAAGTCCATCCTTACGATGTCGATGACGAATTCATCCGCAATTACGGCGCTGCCGGCATCATCCTGTCCGGCGGCCCCAACAGCGTGACCGAAGGCGACACGCCGCGTGCGCCGATGGCCGTGTTTGAAGCTGGCGTGCCGGTACTGGGCGTGTGCTACGGCATGCAGACCATGGCCGAACAGCTGGGCGGCAAGGTAGAAAACGGCCATGTGCGCGAATTCGGTTACGCCGAAGTGCGCGCGCGCGGCCATACCGCACTGTTCAAGGACATCAGCGACTTCACTACGCCAGAAGGCCACGGCATGCTGAAGGTATGGATGAGCCATGGCGACAAGGTCAATGAAATGCCGCCTGGCTTCAAGCTGATGGCGTCTACCGACAATTGCCCTATCGCCGGCATGGCCGACGAAGAGCGTCGTTTCTACGCTGTGCAGTTCCATCCGGAAGTCACGCACACAGTGCAGGGCGAGGCCATCATCGGCCGTTTTGTGCACGAGATCTGCGGCTGCAAATCTGACTGGAACATGCCTGACTACATCAGCGAAGCCGTGGAATCCATCCGCCAGCAGGTAGGCAGCGATGAGGTGATACTGGGCTTGTCCGGCGGTGTTGACAGCAGCGTTGCCGCTGCACTTATACATCGCGCCATCGGCGATCAGCTGACCTGTGTCTTTGTCGACCATGGCCTGCTGCGCTTGGACGAAGGCAAGATGGTGATGGACATGTTTAGCAAGAATCTGGGCGTCAAGGTCATCCACGTGGATGCCTCGGCACAGTTCATGGGTCACTTGGCCGGCGTTACCGACCCTGAAGCCAAACGCAAAATCATCGGCCGCGAATTCGTGGAAGTGTTCCAGGTAGAATCAGCCAAACTGCAAAATGCCAAATGGCTGGCGCAGGGCACGATCTATCCAGACGTGATTGAAAGCGCAGGCAAGGGCAAGAAGGGCTCGCACACGATCAAGAGCCACCACAATGTTGGCGGCCTCCCAGATACGCTGAACCTGAAGCTGCTGGAACCGCTGCGCGAACTGTTCAAGGACGAAGTACGCAAGTTGGGCGTGGCATTAGGCCTGCCGCATTCCATGGTCTACCGCCATCCTTTCCCAGGCCCAGGCCTGGGCGTGCGCATTCTCGGTGAAGTGAAGAAAGAATTCGCCGACCTGCTGCGCCGCGCCGACGCCATCTTCATCGAAGAACTTCGCAATACACAGACTGAACCGGCTCCAGGCAGTAATGAAAAGCCAATGAGCTGGTACGACGCCACAAGCCAGGCCTTTGCCGTATTCCTGCCGGTAAAATCGGTAGGCGTCATGGGCGACGGCCGCACCTACGAATACGTGGTTGCACTGCGCGCGGTACAGACGCAAGACTTCATGACAGCACACTGGGCGCATCTGCCGCACAGCCTGCTGGGCAAAGTATCCAACAGGATCATTAATGAAGTGCGTGGCATCAACCGTGTGGTCTACGATATCTCGGGCAAGCCGCCTGCGACGATTGAGTGGGAGTGAGCCTGTTTTTGTAACTCGCTGATTTTATTGGGTTAAATGAATGCCATTGATGATCTCGATTGTGTCATCAATGGCATTTTTCATGGCATGGTGTCTTCGTTGAGCTGGATTGCGTAAAGAGGCTTGAAGCGCATTATTAGAAATTGGTATATGATGGCCATCATGCGAAAGAAAATCACCAATCAGAAGTTGCTCAGCCGCAAAGAGGAAACGCACGAGCGTATCGTGGAAGTTGCGTCTCGTGCCATTCGCCGCACGGGCTATAGCGGTACTGGTGTCGCAGACATCATGAAAGAAGCCGGCCTGACGCACGGCGGCTTTTACTCGCACTTCGATTCTCGCGATGCGTTGCTGGCAGAAGCCGGGGATCGCGCAGGTGCCGAGTCATTAGCGTTGGCGGCTCGCGTGGCAGCTGCGGCTCCACCCGGTCTTGCGTTGCAAGCCATGATGCAGGCCTATTTGTCACCGGAGCACATAGCTGCCATCGAAACAGGGTGCCCCGTTTCGGCTTTAGGATCGGAAATGCCAAGACAAGCACCGGAGGTGCGACGTGCGGCGACCATCCACATTAAGGAAATGATTGACTTGTTCGCGCGTCAATTGCCGGATTGGGGCCAGCCTCAGGCGCACGAGCAGGCGATGGCGCTGGTGTGCGGCTTGATTGGCACGACGATGGTGGCGCGAGCTGTCGATGACCCCAGGCTGTCGCAAGCGTTGTGTGCCGCAGCGCTAAAACAATTTTCGCTGGTCGCCGAGCAAAGTGGTGATTAATCGTATTTTTTTCTGACGAATATGATGATCATCATATTGTAAATTGATCCCGAGAGGAACCTGAATGAAAAAGATTGCATTGGTTACCGGCGCTTCGTCCGGCATTGGCGAAGCGACTGCAGCGCGCCTGTCAGAGGCTGACTTCAAGGTCTACGGTAGCAGTCGCCGTGAAGCCCACGGGCCGAAGAAGGGATACGAGATGCTTAACCTCGATGTGACAAGCGATGCTTCGGTGCAAGCCGCCGTCGCGGCGGTGATCGCGCAGGAAGGACGCATCGATCTGTTGGTCAACAATGCGGGTTTCGGTGTGGCTCCCGCTGGTGCCGAAGAAAGCTCGGTGGAACAGGCGCAGGCGATTTTCGACACGAACTTTTTCGGCGTGGTCCGCATGACGCGAGCCGTGTTGCCTCATATGCGGGCGAGAGGGGAGGGGCGCATTCTCCACATCGGTTCTGTGCTTGGCTTCCTGCCGATGCCCTATGGTGCTTTATACGCCGCCAGCAAACATGCTATCGAAGGCTATTCCGAGTCCCTTGACCACGAATTGCGCAACTGGGGTATCCGTTCCATCGTGATCGAACCGGCGTACACCAAGACGCCATTCGATGCCAACCTGCTGGAACCCGACGCCAAACTGAATGCTTACGACGAAGTGCGGAATGCCGTAACACGCCGGGTGCAAGAGGCGATGGCCGGCGCCGAGGGGCCACAAGTGGTCGCGGAGACGGTATTGCTGGCCGCGCAGGCAAGCAAGCCGAAACTGCGCTACACCGCTGGCTCCCTGGCAAAGCGGCTGCGCTTGCTGCGCTCGTTCGCTCCGGCAGGACTGGTGGACGCAGGGCTGCGCAAGGACTTAAGTCTAGCTTAGCCAGCGACAGGTCACTCGCTCCATTTAGCAAATCACCAGGGAACAAAAACAATGAAAGCACTAGTCTTGAAACGCTACGGCGGCGCAAAGAACGTCGAGTTCGTGGACCTGCCCCGGCCAACCGTCAGGCCGGATGAGATCCTAGTCCAGGTTCACGCGGCAGGTCTCAACCCCATTGATAACATGATCTCTACGGGGAGCTTCAAACCCATTATCAAGCTTGAGCTGCCGGCGACAATGGGCAGCGACCTCGCTGGCGTGGTGGTCGAAACAGGTAGCCGGGTGACCCGCTTTAAAGTCGGCGATGCGGTATTTGCCAGCACCTTTGACCTGGGTGTCGGCGCGCTTGCCGAGTACGCAGCGGTGCCTGAGCAGGTGGCAGCGCTTAAGCCGGACAAGCTGGACTTTGTCCAGGCCGCATCGATACCAATGGTAGGACTGACTTCCTGGCAAGCGTTGGTCGAACGGACCCAGCTGCAGCCTGGCCAGAAGGTATTCATTCTGGCGGGTGCCGGCGGTATTGGCAGTTTTGCCATCCAGTTGGCGAAACTGCTCGGCGCCAAGGTAGCGACGACGACCAGCACTGCAAATGTGGAATTTGTGCGTCAGCTCGGCGCTGACGAAGTGATCGATTATAAGAAGCAGGAATTCGAATCGCTGCTGCGCGATTACGACGTGGTGCTGGCAACGCTGCGCGGCGGCGAGCTGGAAAAATCCCTGCAGGTTGTTCGGCCAGGTAGCCAGATCATATCGTTGATCGGCCCGCCGGATGCGGCATTCGCGCGCAAGCGTGGGATGAATTTCCTGATGAGGTGGGTATTCGGCCTGCTGAGCGGGAAGATCATTCGGCTTGCGAAACAGCGAAATGCCAGCTACTCCTTCCTGTTCGTGCGTCCGGATGGCCAGCAATTGGCCGAGATCGGCGGTCATCTTGCCGCTTCACGGCTGCGTCCGGTCGTCGATAAAATATTTCCGTTCGCTCAGGCCAGAGATGGCCTAGCTTACCTCGAACAAGGCAGGGCGAAAGGCAAGGTGGTTGTGCAACTCGTGGCGCCCGCTTCGGAAAGGTAGACCTTTGAAGCGGCTGTACTGGCTCTCCTGAAATGAAACAATCTCAATGTGGTATTTTTCATGGTATTGGGAGATTATCTGTTGGTAGTTCCTTGTTTTTAAAATGATTGATTCCTCTGTTAATAATGGAATGTGAGTAAGCCTGCTTTCTAACTCCTTAATTTTATTGGGTTAAATGATTGTCATCGAT
>JAYSKH010000444.1:0-34460 GCA_043726505.1 Undibacterium sp.
AATCGCAGTCCGGAATGGAATCCACCTGCAAAAAGCTTCCTTCTGGGCCGTGTTTTAGCTATGAAAACACCTAAGGCAATCCAGCTGCGCCCCACTCCATTCCCTGCTTGTTGGATTTGAGTATGCATCGCTGCTGAAATAAGTGAAAATGAATAATTCATTCCCAGACATGCCAAATTTTTATATCCATAGAGCTTTTTCAACTATAGATAAGAAATTCTCCTGCCATTTATATGAATTCTAATTTATTTATAAGTATACATATAGAATCAAAAGAACTAATATTTGCACACAATAATCCTATAAATGAAGGAGATATGAAGTGCAAAAATTCAGCATCGCGGATGCCTCAGCCCGCAAAATCAGCAGAATAACTTTCTCATTAGCAAGCGCATTAGCAACAATGATGCCGACGCTTTCCCATGCCGCTGCTGAAACGACCGACAGCAAAGTCAGCATCTACGGTTTTCTGAAAGTCGATGCCGAGAGCGTCAGTGGAGGCCAGGGAAGAATCGGACGAATATCCAATAACCTGTCTGTGCTGGGATTTCGCGGCAAGGAAGATCTTGGCGACGGCATGGAGGTTTTTTTTCAGCTGGAATCGAATGTATTTGTCGATACCGGCACCGGCGGCGAATTCACGCGCAATACCGGTGTGGGGCTGCGCGGCAGATATGGCCAGGTGCTGGGCGGCATCTGGGAGTCGCCTTACCGCTTCGTGTCGGTGTACGCGATTGACCCATTTACCGCCGGAATATTCGCGTCCAATTCTCTACTCGGCAATGGCTTCACAACTGCCGGCAATGGCGTAGCGCCGTCTTCATTTGACCGCCGCCAGAAGAACCTGCTGCAATATTTCAGCCCCGCATGGAATGGGTGGAATGCAAGGGTCGCAATTAGCGCCAGGGAAGAGAAGACCGCAACGACCAATCCGGGCATGGCATCCGCACTGGTGACGTATGAAAAGGATGCACTCTACCTCGCTTACGGCTATGAGCAGCACACTGAATACTTCGCCGCCAATACGCGTGACGTCGGGCATAAGCTGGGCGCGGCCTATAGCATAGGCAATACCCGGCTGCGCTTTGCGTGGGAAAAACTGCGCTACGAACCTACGGCCACGACGCACCTGGGCCGCAACGCGTGGCAACTCGCGGCCACGCATGAACTCGGCCTCCATATCTTTCGCGCCTCCTATGTCAGGGCGCTGAATGCCACCGGCAATGCCACGGCAGGAATTGGCGGTACCGGCAAACCCGGCGGCGAATCCGGCGCGCGCCAATATGCGCTAGGCTATGGCTACAATCTGTCCAGGCGCACCGAGCTGTGGGCCGCCTATACAAAGATCGACAATGATCGATACGCGGTATACAACCTGTCGGGCAACCCGGTACCGGGCCTTGCGGCGGGCCAGGACCCATCTGGATTCGGACTGGGCATCACGCATAAATTCTGACGGCCACAGCTTGCAGCACGTGCGTTGAATGTCCTTAATAAAAAAGCGCCTGTTTCAATACAGACGCTTTTCTTTTAGGCTCGCCACCATATGAGTAGCGTTCATTTCTGGTGCTTATTCCAGATGCTCACTCCTGGTGATAACGCGTCACCAGCTCCACTTCGTTTTTGGAGCCAAGGAATACCGGTACGCGCTGGTGCAGTTTTTCAGGCTGGATATCCAGCATGCGCTGTTTGCCGTCTGTTGCCGCGCCGCCGGCCTGCTCCACGATCATCGCCATTGGATTGGCTTCATACATCAGGCGCAGTTTGCCTGGTTTGTCCGGATCGCGCGCATCAGCCGGGTACATGAAAATACCGCCGCGGTTCAGGATACGGTGCACGTCCGCTACCATGGAAGCGATCCAGCGCATATTGAAGTCCTTGCCGCGCGGGCCAGTGGCGCCGGCCAGCATTTCGTTCACATAACGCGTCACAGGCGGATGCCAGTGGCGGGCATTTGACGAATTGATCGCAAACTCCTTGGTATCTGCCGGGATCTGCATATTACGCTGGGTCAGCACCCAGGAACCCATTTCACGGTCCAGCGTAAAGCAGTTGACGCCGTTGCCGGTAGTCAGCACCAGCACCGTTTGCGGGCCATAGACTGCGTAACCGGCGGCAACCTGCTTGCTGCCAGCCTGCATGAAATCTTTTTCAGTCGGATCAGACATGCCGTCCGGCGCTTTCAATACCGAGAAAATGGTGCCGATGGACACATTGACGTCGATATTGCTTGAGCCGTCCAATGGATCAAACAGCAGCATGTATTCACCCTTGGGATAACGGTGCGGAATAGGATGGATGGATTCCATTTCTTCCGACGCCATCGCTGCCAGGTGGCCGCCCCATTCATTGGCTTCCAGCAGAATTTCATTGGACAGGATGTCCAGCTTCTTCTGCACTTCGCCCTGCACATTCTCGCTACCGGCAGTGCCCAGCACTTCGCCCAGCGCGCCTTTGCCCACCGCATGGCTGATGGTTTTGCAGGCGCGCGCGACGACTTCAATCAGCAGCCGCAGTTCGGCTGGGATCGAGTTGTTCAGCCGCTGTTCTTCGACCAGGTACTGCGTCAGGCTTACACGTTTCATGTTGTTCCTATTAATCTTGTTAAGCTTGATGATCTGTGGCTGCTTAAGAGGCCAGCGCTTTGGTAACTACCTCAAGCACGTCCTTGGACAATTTGCTGGTATCGGCAACACGCTGCAACGCCGCTTTCATCTGTACCTGCAGCGCCTTAGGATATTTGCGCCAGCGGTCCAGGCTGCGTGCCAGGCGGGCAGCTACCTGCGGGTTGATCTTGTTGAGTGCAATCACCAGATCAGCCCAGAGTGCGTAACCGCTGCCATCCGCCGCGTGGAAATGCGAAGGATTGGCATTGCAGAAGCTGAACGTTAGGCTGCGTGCACGGTTGGGGTTGCTCAGCGTGAAGGCCGGATGCTTCATCAGTTCGCGCACCTTGGCTGCATCGGTCGTGCAGGCAGTACCTTGCAGCATGAACCACTTGTCGATGACCAGCGCTTCGTTTTTGAAATCCCGGTAGAACTTCTGCAGCGCCTGCGCGGATATCTTGGCGTTCTTGGCGGAGCCGGAGAAATTAGTCAGCGCAGTCAGTGCCGCCAGACGGTCCGTCATGTTTTGGGCTTCGTCGAACTGGGTTTTTGCCAGCGTGAATGTAGCATCGTCCGGCCATTGCAGCAGATAGGACAAGGACAGGTTCTTCAGGCCACGCTTGGCTGCGGAAACCGCATCCGGGCTGTATTTGCCAGGGGTCAGGTTTTCTTCATAGGCTGTCAGCAAGTCAGCGCGCAGATGCTGCGTCAGGCTGCTGCGCACGAAGCTGCGCGCCTGGTGGATGGCCTGCGGATTCACTTCCTTGAATTCTTCGGCGATCATCGCTTCGGACGGCAGCGTCAGTACCAGTTCGCGGAAAGAAGGGTCCAGCGTGCGGTCGTTCAGCGTGGCGCGCAGCGCTTCGATGAACATGCTGTCCAGTTCCAGCACTTCGCCCTGCAACACGGCCTTGGTCAGTTTCACCAGGCGGCGCATGGCCAGACGCTGGCCCGCTTCCCAGCGGCTGAACGGATCGCTGTCATGCGCCAGCAGATGACCTAGTTCTTCATCGGTGTAATCATATTCCAGCACGACAGGCGCGGAGAAATTACGCAGTATCGACGGCACCGGCTTTTTGGCGATGCCGGTAAAGCGGAAAGTCTGTTTCGCAGCAGTCAGTTCCAGCACCAGTGTCGTCGCTTTGGATGGCGCGGTCTGGCCTTCCAGATTCAGCGCAATGTCCTTGCCGTTGGCATTCAACAGGCCGACTGCAACCGGGATATGGAAAGGCAATTTCTTGCCCTGGCCTGGTGTAGACGGGCAGGATTGGCTCAAAGTCATTTCGTAAGTCTTGCTAGCCTTGTCGTAGCTGGTTTCCACTTTGACGCGCGGCGTGCCTGCCTGGCTGTACCAGCGCTCAAACTGCTTCAGGTTACGGCCGCTGGAATCCGCCATCGCTGCACGGAAATCATCGCACTCCACTGCCTGTCCGTCATGGCGCTGGAAGTACAGGTCCATGCCTTTGCGGAAGCCTTCATGGCCCAGCAGCGTGTAATACATGCGCACGACTTCGGCGCCTTTTTCATAAATCGTAACGGTGTAGAAGTTATTGATTTCCACAAACGAATCAGGGCGCACCGGATGCGCCATCGGGCCTGCATCTTCGGAAAACTGCACCTGGCGCAGCAGGCGTACGTCTTCTATGCGCTTGACGGCGCGGCCGGTGGGCGTGCCCACCAGATCGGCAGAAAACTCCTGGTCGCGGAAAACGGTCAGGCCTTCTTTCAGCGACAGCTGAAACCAGTCGCGGCAAGTCACGCGGTTACCGGTCCAGTTATGGAAGTATTCATGGCCAACGACGGATTCTATGCCTGCATAGTCAATATCAGTGGCGATGCTGGGGTTGGCCAGCACGTACTTGGTATTGAAAATGTTCAGGCCCTTGTTTTCCATCGCGCCCATGTTGAAGTCGCTGACAGCGACGATCATGAAGCGGTCCAGGTCCAGCTCCAGGCCGAAGCGTTCTTCATCCCAGCGTATGCTGTTCTTCAATGAATCCATCGCATGCTGCGTCTTGTCCAGGTTGCCGGCTTCGACCCATACCTGCAGCAAGACCTTGCGGCCGGATTGCAGCTTGTACTTTTCCTGCTGGCAGACCAGCTTGCCGGCGACCAGCGCGAACAAGTATGACGGTTTCTTGAACGGGTCTTCCCATTTGGCGAAATGGCGGCCGCCTGGCAAATTACCCTCGGCAACCAAGTTGCCGTTGGACAGCAGCACCGGATATTTTTTCTTGTCGCCGCGCAGCATCACCGTGTACTTCGCCATCACGTCCGGACGGTCCGGGAAATAAGTGATCTTGCGGAAGCCTTCGGCTTCGCATTGCGTGAAGAAGTTATTGTTGGACACGTACAGGCCGGACAGCGATGTATTCTTGGCCGGCTGGATCAGCGTTTCGATATCCAGCGTGAACTCGTCCGGCACATTGCTGATGCGCAGCGTACCGTTTTGCACAGTGTACGCAGAGCGCTTGACGTTGACGCCATTGATGCGCAATTGCAGCAGTTTCAGCGCTTCTCCAAACAGCACGACATCTTTTTCGCTACTGTCATGATTGCGGCGCATTGTGATGCGGGTCGCAACGTGCGTGGCCAGCGGATCCAGGTCGAAACCCATTTCAACGGTATCCACCCAAAAACCGGGAGCGATGTAATCTTTGCGATAAACGGTAACCGGCTGTACGGGCGTGCTTGAAATATCTGTGCGCATGGGCGTCTGGATCTCTTAAAGTAAATCGAAAATGTGCAGTGAAAAATACCGGGATCGCCGGTAGAATCAGGGATGAAAGCGAGGCGTTTGAACCGTCAGCGGGTAATGTCGCATGAACGGGCAGACGCCAAAATTCTGCAAAGCCTCTTATTTTACCAACCTGCGCGGCTCAAATCACGGTAAACACGCGGTATCAAGAGAATATTTGGCAATTCTTGACAAAGCAGGTGGGATTGTCGGCCGTAACGCAAAAAGAATGCCTTGAAAAAGCGCGCGGCAGACATCAATGCGCAGGCTGGCGGCAGTATATTGGCAAATATGCTGCCTGATACAATCCGATCGGCGCCGTTACTGTGAATTACAAACCGTAACAGCTTTTTACGAACAAAAAGCCAATACTTTAAAAGAGAATTCTGTTTTTGCGCAATGCAGGACGCATTGCAGCAAATCGAATTCCAGCAAGGAGTTTGCGATGAAAAATACCCTGCGTTATTGCATGATGTCAGCACTGGCTGCAGTAGCGGTGATGCTGGCCGGATGCAGCACAGTGAACAGCCAGGTGACGGTATTCCACAACTGGCCTGCTGAAGTCAAAGAGAAAACTTATGTATTCGAGCGGCAGCCTGCCCAGCAAAACAACCTGGAATACAGCAGCTACGAAAACCTGGTGCGTAACAAGCTGACCCAGTCCGGCTTCTCCGAATCCGCCAGCGGCAGCCCGGCATTCAAGGTGGCGCTCAATTACCATACCGAAGCAGGCGATGTGCAAATCAGTGTTCCTGCCTACTACTATCGCTGGAACGATCCGTTCTGGCGTTTCGGTTATGCACGCGGTCCGTTTTTCAATCCCTACTTTTCTCCGTACTACGGATTTTACGGCCCGTTCGGCCCGCCTCTATTGGCGTCTGATCTGGAAGTACGCCGCTGGTACAGGCATGAACTGGATCTGCTGATTTCTGAAGCCGGCAGCGGCAAGCAGCTGTTTGACATCAGAAGTACCGGAGAGAGCCTGGACCGTACGCTGAGCACGCAGATGCCCAAGCTGGTCGACAGCGCATTCAAGGAATTTACCAGCGTCAGCGGAACCGCTGTCAAATAAAGTAGCCGGCGCTCGCTGTTTCGGCTTTCGGCTTTTGGCTTTATGTCTAAACGGTGATAAACATCGCCAAGCGGCAGCAATGCTGCCTGCCATTTTCCGCTGTTATTCCACGGGATCCTGCAGGGCCGCGACCAGCGCCCTGTCTACAACGGAATCGGCAACGACCTGCACCGCATTCGCTTCGCGGAATTTGCTGACCAACTGGTCGCCTGAAATCGAAAAGGCGTCGTGGCCCTGGCGATTGGTAAAGATATAGCGGGTGCGCTTGGGGCTGACCCAGGCCAGTTTGAAGCGCGCCGTAGAACCATTGCTGCGCGCAAAATCAACCCAGACGCCACGCTCCAGCGTCTCCACCAGTTCCATCCATTCATCAACAGGCTTGTCCAGCTGTTCCTGCGCATGCCGGCTCAACCGGCGCTCGCTGGCGCGCTGTGCAATATTGACGGCAATTTCCAGCTGGCGGCGCGGAGAAAATTCCAGCGGCGCGCGCGCGATGGCGGCATGTCGTTCTGCCAGCTTGGAAAAGAAGATCACCCTCTCCGGCTCATCCCATTTGATCGCATTTAACCATGCATTCAGCAGGGTCAGCATCGCCGGCAGCTTGCTGACCAGCTCCTTGCGTTCCTCCGCGCTGTTCTTGGGCTTCAGGCTCCAAATCAGGTCATCCATGGTCCTTAGCGCATTTTCCAAAGCATGCGGCTTCTGGTCCTTGACGCTGTGCGCAATCGTCAGTATGCGTATCCACTGGTTCAGCAGGAAGCTTTCCAGGAAACCGGCCACCTCGCCGGTTTCGACACGCAACGCGACGTCGTTTTCGGCAAACTCCCGGGCCAGCCGCATCTTTTCCTGTTGCAGCGCCACTTCCACAGGTTTGCTGATTGCCTCTTCAGACTTCTGTTCTTCGTCCTTGAGGAAGCTTTCCAGGTCCGACACCACGTCAGAAAAAAGGTCTATCTGCTGGTCGAATTCTTGTTGCACCCTTTCAACGATGCCTTCTATCAGCTGGTACAGCGGATCTTCAGTGGCGGTGTCAGCATTCAGCAGGATGCTGGATTTAGCCAGCGTATCGATCAATACCCGTGCCGGGTGCGACTCCTTGAAAAAGAAATCCTTGTCCAGCAAGGCCACTTTCAACGTAGGGATCTGCAACTGTGAGATCAGGCTTTTGATGTCGCCGGGGATAGCAGGATCGTTAAATACGAAATCAAAGATCCTGGCCAACAGCTCTATCGTATTCTGGTCTATATGCGTCAGCGCATCCGCGGGCGCCTGCACCGACAACTGGCGCAGCGGCGCCGTATCGAAACCCCTGGCAGGGCCGGCCGCGACAGGTGCAGCCCTCTGTATGCTGGTCAGATAATCAAAGAACTGGCGGTCAATGGTGACGGTATCTTCACGGCCCTGCATATTGCCGGCAGCAGCACCCGGCATGCTGCCCGCCGTCCATTCCTGGTCGGCCCGCTGGTTGCCGCCCTGCGCCCTGGGCGTCAGCGGAGAGTTTGCCGCCGCGGAAGGCGAGAACATATTCTTCAGCTTGCTATGCAGGAAGGGATCCTTGTCCGCGATATCGTCGGAGCGGGCAGGCTCATTCTTGCGCTGGCTGTCGCGGTAGGCTTCCGTAATATCGGGCAAAATTCCGCGTTCTATCATCGCATTATTCAGTTCTTGCAAAATCGGCGTCAACTGCAAAAAGATGTCCGGCTGCAGCATGCGCAGCACCAGCAGGTGCGACTCCGTCATCGTGTCGAATTCCATCCAGGCCTGATAAACCGCCTGGATGAACACTTCGGGACGAAACGGATTCTGCGCCACACTGATGGGCGTGCGCCTCAGCACATGCCCGATACGGATATTCAAGGCGACCAATTGTTCGGCATTACTAACTTCCAGCGCCTGGCTCAGGTTGCCCAGCAACACCTTGTTTTCCATTTCCTCAAAGGTGACCAGCGAAAAATCCTGTTTTTCGCCTCCTTTTTTTGGTTTCTTCCTGATATTGACGGTACTGACTTCTTTTGCCAGCGCCGCATTGATCTGGCCTGCCACCAGCCGGTAAAAAGTCGTGTTATTTCGCTTCAGTAACTGGTATGCCTGAAAACTGTGCGATGCCTCTTCCGGCCGCAGCGTCTGATCTGCCAGCTTGAATAATGCCTCGGTCAGGCGCGACGAAAACGCCTCCAGCTGCGAAGACACAAGATTGGTCGCGATGGGCACCAGGCTTTGCAGGATCAGCAAACGGCTGGAATTGGAAAACTCGCTCTTTTTAGAAGCGCTTTGAATCTGGTTTGTATCCATTGCCCAATACAGTCAAGCTACAACATACTAATAATGTCGCTGCGAACCCGATCTCGGCCCGCAACAGGAGAAAACCGCCGACGGACGGAATTCGTGATCAAAATTGCAAAAATTCAGGAGTAATAGGCTTCTGTGGCAAACGTCAGCAATACAATCAGCAGCACTGCCAGCACCAGTACCACGAGCAGTCGCCCAAATTTGGGACTTCCCTCGCCCTTGACTGGCTGCTCCTCGGGATGCTGCATGGGATTATTCATATTAAGCAAAAGAGTTGATTTAAGGAATCAAAATACTTGAGCCTGTTGTTTTTCTGGCCTCAAGTTCGGTATGGGCCTGCACGACGTCTTTTAATGCATAACGCTGCCGGATATCGATCTTGACCTTGCCGCCCTCCACCATGCTGAACAGTTGCGCCGCCATGGTTTCCAGGTCTTCCCTTTTTGCAGTGTAGTCCATCAGTGAAGGCCGGGTCAGGAACAACGAGCCCCTTGACGCCAGTTCGGCCATGCTGAAAGGCGGAACTGGCCCTGAAGCGCTGCCAAAGCTGACCATCATGCCCAGCGGCGACAGGCAATCCAGCGATCCGGTAAAAGTATCCTTGCCGATGGAATCATACACAACCGGCACCCCTTTTCCTGCGGTAATTTCGCTCACCCGCTCAACAAAATTTTCCTTGTTGTAGTTGATGACATGCGTGCAGCCATGCGCCTTTGCCAGCTCGCCTTTTTCATCTGACCCCACGGTGCCTATCATCGTCACGCCGATGGCGCGCGCCCACTGGCAAGCGATCAACCCTACACCGCCGGCGGCAGCATGGAACAGGATGGTTTCGCCGCCCTTCAGAGGAAAGCTGCGATGGAACAGATACTGCACCGTCAGCCCTTGCAGCATCATTGCCGCGCCGGTCTCAAACGAGATTGCTTCAGGCAGGCGCACCAGGATTTTGGCCGGCATCACGCGGGCTTCTGCATACGCACCGTTAGGCCTGCCTGCATAGGCTACGCGGTCACCCGGTTTGACGTGGGTCACATCAGGCCCCACCGCCTCGACGATGCCCGCGCCCTCCATGCCCAGACCAGCGGGCATAGGCTGCACGTACAAGCCGCTACGGAAATAGACGTCGATGTAATTGATGCCGCAGGCGGCATGCCGCACCAGCGCCTCGCCCGGGCCGGGCTGGCCCAGCTCCACGTCTACATATTCCATGACTTCTGGGCCACCCGCTGCATTGATCCTGATTACTTTGGTCATTTTGGTCTGCCTTTATATACAGTAAACGTACATCGCAAAAGAAAACTAAGCTGCCGGCAAAAGCTTAAAAAGCAGCCGTTAAAAAGTATCTGCTAAAACTGCGTGCTAAAACGTGCCCGGATAAGCGCCGCCATCCAGCAACACGTTCTGGCCTGTCATGAACGAAGCGTGACGGCTGCACAGGAACGCGCACATGGCGCCGAATTCTTCCGGTGTGCCGAAGCGGCCTGCCGGATTTTGCGCCATGCGCTCGGCCCTGATCTGCTGTTCGGTCTTGCCGCTGGCCGTCGCGCCGGCCAGTATTGTCGATTGCAGCCGGTCTGTATCAAACGGGCCCGGCAACAGGTTGTTGATCGTGACGTTGTGGACAACCGTCTTGCGCGCAATGCCGGCAACAAAACCGGTCAGCCCGGAACGGGCGCCATTGGACAGGCCAAGGATATCAATGGGAGATTTAACTGCGCTGGACGTAATATTGACGATACGGCCGAAACCGCGCGCCATCATGCCGTCCACCGTCGCCTTGATCAGCGCAATCGGACTCAGCATGTTGGCATCCAGCGCCTTGATCCAGTCGTCCCTTTCCCAGTTACGGAAATCGCCGGGCGGCGGACCTCCAGCATTATTGACCAGGATGTCCGGCGATGGGCAGGCTTGCAGCGCCAGTGTGCGCCCCTCTTCGGTAGTAATGTCTGCCGCCACGGCAACGACGTGCACCGCATAGCGCTGCCGCAACTGCGCTGCCGTCTGTTCCAGCAGATCTGCATTGCGCGCAACGAGGACGATATCCACGCCCTCTGCCGCCAACGCTTCGGCACAACCGCGGCCCAGGCCTTTGCTGGCGCCGCATACTAGTGCCTTGCGGCCCTTGATTCCCAGATCCATGTCTTCTCCGTGTTTGGTTTTACTGTGTATTTTTTATAAAAACCGCCGGCAAATAAGTCAACAAATAAGTCGACAAATAAGCAGGCAATAATCAGACATACAGTCAAGCAGACGCCACTGAATTTTTCTTCATCGACAGCAGATACATGCCACCGACCACGAGTGCCGTTCCTGCCAGCTGCCAGCCTGTGATGGGTTCACCCAGGAAGATAGCACCCAGAAACAGCGTCGATACCGGGCCTATCATGCCGGCCTGCGATGCGGTCGCAGCGCCTATGCGCTGTACGGCAATCATCGTCATAAACACCGGCAGCACCGTGCAAAAAATGGCGTTCGCCAGCGACAGCCAGTAAACGGCGGCAGGCTGTACCAGCATAGATGTCGGCCGCAATACAAAAAACTGGCCTATGCAGGCGGCGCTGGACACGCACATCGCATACGACACCAGCCGCATCGACCCCATGCGCGTCACCAGCTGGCCGGACTGTATCAGGTACAGCGCGTATGAACTTGCTGCCCCCAGCACCATCAGCGAACCCAGCATCACATCGCTGCCGCCAAATTTAAGGTCATGCAAGAACACCAGCACGATGCCCATGTAAGACACCGTCAGCGCGGCCCACTCCAGGCCGCTGATCCTACGCTTGAGGAAGGTGGCGGAAATCAGCAGCACGAACGATGGCGTCAGGAAAAGGATCAGGCGCTCCAGCCCGGCGGTAATATATTGCAAACCGAGAAAATCCAGAAAGCTGGACAGGTAATAACCCATCAGGCCCAGCACCACAAGCCGCGCACGGTCGGCCCAGGAGAGCGGAAAACCCTGGCGCGCCTGCCAGAAGGCGATGGCGGCAAAGATCGGCAGCGAAAACAGCATGCGGAAGGCGATCAGCGTCACCGCATCCACGTTGTAGCGGTAAATCAGTTTGGCAATGATGGCCTTGGTGGAAAACAGGACAGCGCCGGAAATGGCGATGGTCAGGCCGACCAGATATTCTTTGCGGTGCAGCGCGGGGTTCAGTGTCGATGTAGAAGTCATTTCCTCATTGTAAAGGCTTATGCAGGTTCGCGTGGGCAAGGGCTTGTGGAGAGCAGGCTGCAGAATGTTCTTTTCCCCTCTTTTAGCGCGACTTTTTCCGCAAAAAGCACAAACAATGCGTTTAAAACGCCTTTAAGGAATTTGGATAAAGTCAATATGTTAAAATAGCGGTCTTCACTATAATTTCAAAGCGGGTAAAACGCGTCGAGGGCAGTCCCTGTTCCCTGGCTGACCGTGCCGCTCCAAGGAAAGACGATCATGGCAGGACATAGCAAATGGGCCAACATCAAGCATAAAAAAGCAGCGACCGATGCCAAGCGCGGCAAAATCTGGACGAGGCTGATCAAGGAAATTACGGTAGCGGCCCGCATGGGCGGTGATGATGTTGACTCCAACCCGCGTTTGCGGCTGGCAGTGGACAAGGCGGCAGACGCCAATATGCCAAAAGATAACGTTACCCGCGCGATACAGCGCGGCAGCGGCACGCTGGAAGGCGCCAACTATGAAGAAATCCGTTACGAAGGCTACGGCATCGGTGGCGCAGCGATCGTTGTGGATTGCATGACAGACAACCGCGTGCGCACGGTAGCGGAAGTACGCCATGCGTTCAGCAAGTTTGGCGGCAATATGGGCACTGAGGGTTCAGTTGCTTTTTTGTTCACGCATTGCGGCCAGATGTTTTTTGCACCCGGCACCAGTGAAGACACGCTGATGGAAGCCGCGCTGGAAGCCGGCGCCGACGATGTGATTACCGATGAAGAAGGCGGCATTGAAGTATTGTGCCCTCCACACGATCTGTCCGCGATCAAGAGCGCGCTGGAAAAGGCCGGATTCAAGCCTGAAGTGGCCGAAGTGACAATGAAACCGGCCACCGAAACTGTATTCACCGGCGACGATGCGGTAAAAATGCAAAAATTGCTGGATGCACTGGAAAACCTGGACGATGTGCAGGAAGTATTTACCAACGCAATTATCGAGCTGGAATAAACAGCCTGTGCAGCCCCTCCCGCAAAGGCAGGGCCGCCGCTGAAGCAAACTCAACGATCTACTAAGTCACCATACACATATGAAAATTCTGGTAGTCGGCTCTGGCGGCCGCGAACATGCCCTGGCCTGGAAACTGGCGCAATCCGAACGCGTACAGATGGTCTATGTTGCGCCCGGTAACGGTGGCACTGCGGCTGACGCGCGCCTGAAAAACGTCAACATCAGCGACCCGCTGGCGCTGGCGGAATTCGTCAAGCAGGAACATATAGGCCTGACCGTGGTCGGCCCGGAAACACCACTGGCGGCAGGTATAGTCAATATCTTCCGTGAACAGGGCCTGAAAATTTTTGGTCCTACGAAGGAAGCGGCGCAGCTGGAAAGTTCCAAGGATTTTGCCAAGTCCTTCATGCAGCGCCATGCGATACCGACGGCCGAATACCAGACTTTTTCAGATGTTAAAGCGGCGCATGACTATGTCGCGCAAAAAGGCGCGCCTATTGTCATCAAGGCAGACGGCCTTGCCGCAGGCAAAGGCGTTGTCGTCGCCATGTCGCTCGATGAGGCACATGCCGCAGTGGACATGATGTTGTCCGACAATAAGCTGGGTGATGCCGGCGCGCGCGTTGTTATTGAAGAATTCCTGGCCGGTGAAGAGGCCAGCTTTATCGTGATGGTAGACGGCAAGAATATCCTGCCGCTGGCAACCAGCCAGGACCACAAGCGCCTGCTGGACAATGACCAGGGACCGAATACAGGCGGTATGGGAGCTTACTCCCCTGCCCCTATCGTCACGCCGCAGCTACATGCCCGCGTGATGCGCGAAATCATCGACCCTACCGTGCAGGGCATGGCAAAGGATGGCATCGTGTTTACCGGCTTCCTGTATGCCGGCCTGATGATAGACGACCATGGCAATCCGAAGACGCTGGAATTCAATTGCCGCATGGGCGATCCTGAAACCCAGCCCATCATGGCCAGGCTGAAGACTGATCTGGTCACGGTGATGGAACATGCGGTTAATGGCACACTCGACACGATAGAGCTGGAATGGGACCGACGTACTGCGATGGGCGTCGTCATGGCTGCAGCCGGGTATCCAGATACGCCGCGCAAGGGCGACGTTATCAGCGGCATTCCTGCCGAAACCGCGGATTGCGTAACTTTCCATGCAGGCACGGCTATGGATGGCCAGTTGAAAGTCACCGGTGGCCGTGTGCTGTGCGTGGTGGGTCTGGGCGATACGGTCAAGGTCGCGCAGAAGCACGCGTATGAAACGATAGAGCAGATACATTTCGACGGTGCGCAGTACCGCCGCGATATTGGCTGGCGCGCGCTGAACAAAAAACATTGAGCCGGTAATAAGAAAAACAATAAGACAGCCCGACAGCCCAATAATGACCGATTCAATGACAGATTCCGCCACCGTAAAAAACTACTTCACCGGCCTGCAGTCCCGCATCATTGCCGCCATGGAAGAGGTGGATGGCACGCCTTTTATTACCGACAGCTGGGACAGGCCCGATGGCGGCGGCGGCATTTCAAGGGTAATTGAAGAGGGTAAAGTCTTTGAGCGCGGCGGCGTCAATTTTTCGCATGTGATGGGTGACAGGCTGCCGCCTTCCGCAGCGGCCAACCGCCCTGAACTGGCTGGCCGTAAGTGGGAAGCAATGGGCGTATCGCTGGTGCTGCATCCGCGCAACCCGTATGCGCCTACCGTTCACATGAACGTGCGTTTCTTCACTACCCACGCGGAAGGCCAGCCGCCGGTGTGGTGGTTTGGCGGCGGCATGGACCTTACACCGTATTATGGTTTTGAAGAAGACGCCACACATTTTCACCAGAGCTGCAAGGATGCATTGGCGCCGTTTGGCAGCGGCCTGCATCCGCGCTTCAAGAAATGGTGCGACGAGTATTTTTATCTGAAGCACCGCAAGGAAGCGCGCGGCGTGGGCGGCATCTTTTTTGACGATTTTAATGAACTGGACTTTGATTCCAGTTTTGCCATGGTGCAAAGCGTAGGCGATAGCTTTGTGCCGGCCTACCGGCATATCCTTGAAAAACGCAAGGACATGGCCTATGGTGAACGCGAGCGTGATTTCCAGGCTTACCGCCGCGGCCGCTATGTCGAGTTCAACCTGGTATTTGACCGCGGCACGCTGTTCGGTCTGCAATCCGGCGGCAGGACGGAGTCGATATTGATGTCGATGCCGCCTGTCGTAAAATGGCGTTATGACTGGAAGCCTGAGGCAGGCAGTGCCGAAGCCAGGCTGGCAACGGATTTCCTGCCGCACAGGGACTGGGTGTAGCTATTCCGAAGGCCTCGCGGCCCTTGAAGCAATGGCAGGCTTCATTGCAAAAATAGCAAATAACTTTTATATGGCCGGCAAAAGCCGGCCTGATTCACTATGTTAAGCGGTGCTTCTGTTGCAAATGATGCAGCAGGCGCCGACGGCGGCTTTTTCTAAAGCCTGCCACATAATGCGCGGCGTCCCATCCGGGGTTCAGGCTGGATACGACACGATCGCCGCACACCGTCGCACAAATGAATTTGTCCGCCGGGCAGGAACACCTGAGCAGTCCGCGTGCCAAAGGCGGCCCAATTGCCTGCGTCCAACACGGACGTAGGCATTTATGCCACATAAATTCGCGCGGAGCTAAAACAAGGTGGCCCGACCACATGCCGGCTCCATCATGGTGCTAGACTACAATCAACAACAACATATATATACAAACTAATGGATATCAAAAAACTGCAAACACTGGTGGTTGACGCCCTGGAAGACGTCAAGGCTCAGGAAATCAAGGTCTACGACACAACCCACCTGACCAGCCTGTTCGACCGCATTGCGATCGCTTCCGGTACCTCCAACCGCCAGACCAAGGCCCTGGCCGCGTCCGTGCGCGACAAGGTCAAGGAAAATGGTGGCAACATCATCAGCGTAGAAGGCGAAACCACCGGTGAATGGGTACTGGTCGATCTGGGCGACATGATCGTCCACATCATGCAGCCGGCCATCCGTGCCTACTATCGTCTGGAAGAACTGTGGGGCGACAAGGAAGTAAAAATGGGCGCCGCCAAACGGATTTCCAAGCGCACCGCTTCCGAACCGGAAGAAGAAGTCAAACCGAAACGCGCGCGCAAGGTCGGCGAAGTGGAAGTCACGCATACGATGCAGGCGACACAGACTACGCTGGACGACGAGCCGAAGAAAACCCGCAAACCGCGCGCGACGACGGCCAAGGCTGTTGCCGATGCAGTTGCCAAGCCAGCCCGCAAACCAGCTGTCAGGAAAACTGCCGTTGCCGGCGAAGCTGTTCCGGCAGCGCGGAAAGCCACAACCAAAGCGCCAGCCGGCGCCCGCGTCAAGGTTGCCGCCACCAAGACAGCCACTGCTTCCGCAAAACAGGCCGCCACCAAACGCGCCGCAACAGTCAAGCGCAAAACGGCCGAGTAATAACGACCGGGTAATCCGCCGCGCCCATATCCCTTCTCCTGCTCGCACCGAGCCGGAGAAGGATACCCACCGACTTCACACACCATTATGCAGCTCATCATCGCAGCAGTCGGCCATAAGATGCCTGCCTGGATAGAATCCGGCTTTGCCGAATACAGCAAGCGCATGCCTGCCGAATGCCGCATCCTGCTGAAAGAAATCAAGCCGGTGGAGCGTTCAGGCAGCAAGACCGCAGAAACCGTCATGGCGCTGGAACGCAGCAAGATAGAAGCGGCGATCCCCAGGAATTCCTACATCATTGCGCTGGATGAACGCGGCAAGGATCTCACTTCAGTAGGCCTGTCGCAGCAACTAATGCAATGGCAGCAGGATGGGCGCGATGTCAGCTTCATCATTGGCGGCGCAGACGGCCTGGACGCCCAGTTCAAGGCAAATGCCGACATGCTGATCCGCATTTCCAGCCTGACCCTGCCGCACGGCATGGTGCGAGTGCTGCTGGCAGAACAGTTGTACCGCGCGTGGTCGATCACGCAAAACCACCCCTACCATCGCGTATAGCCGCGCTTGCTGCGACTTGTGCTGCAATCTATATCGCCCATAGCGGCATAGCCGCCGGCATCTCCGCTGCAGTGCAAAAATCCACTACCTCTATTGCCGCGGCTAGGACGAAGCACTACACTAGACCCGCTTACTAACGGAATCTGCTATGGCCATCAACGATAATAAAATCTATCTCGCGTCCAAGAGTCCGCGCCGGCGTGAATTGCTGCGCCAGATCGGCGTCGAATTTGAACTGCTGCTGTTGCGCGATTCGCCCAACCGCGGTGCCGATGTTTCCGAAGAAGTATTGCCGGATGAATTACCCGACACCTATGTCGCTCGCGTCACACAGGAAAAAGCCAGCGTCGCATGGCAGATCATGACGATGCGCAAATTGCCGTTGCGCCCCGTACTGGCGGCAGATACGACGGTCGTGATAGACAATAAAATCCTCGGCAAGCCGCAGAATCAGGAAGAAGCGCTCAGCATGCTGCGCCAGTTGTCCGGCGCCACGCATACAGTGCTCACCAGCATCGCCGTGCATCATATGGACGGCAATCTGCATGCAATGCAGCGCTCCGAAGTGACGTTTGCCAACCTGACCGATACCCAGATGCAAGCCTACTGCCTGTCGCAAGAGCCCTACGACAAGGCCGGCGGATACGGCATACAGGGCACCGCGGGGCGCTTTATTTCTCACATCAGCGGTAGTTATTCTGGCATTATGGGATTACCATTATTTGAGACTAGCCAGCTGTTGAGAAAGGCTGGCATCTTCATCCCCTAATCACCCGGCCATTGACATTCACATTGAGCGTATGAGCGAAAACCTCCTCATTAACATCACCCCGCAAGAAACCCGCGTAGCCCTGATTTTCCAGGGAGCGGTGCAAGAACTCCACATAGAACGAACCCTGTCCCGCGGCCTGGTAGGCAATGTCTACCTCGGCAAGGTAGTGCGCGTACTGCCCGGCATGCAATCGGCATTTATCGACATCGGTCTGGAGCGCGCCGCGTTCCTGCATGTAGCCGACATCTGGGATTCGCGTTCGCATGACGGCAGCCCCAGCGCACCGCCTACGCCGATAGAAAAACTGCTGTACGATGGCCAGGCAGTGACCGTGCAGGTCGTCAAAGACCCGATAGGCACCAAGGGCGCCAGGCTGTCCACGCAGATTTCCATCGCCGGCCGTATGCTGGTGTACCTGCCGCAGGATTCGCACATTGGTATCTCACAGCGCATAGAAAATGAAGCCGAACGCGAGGCACTGCGCGCAAAGGTGCAGAGCCTGCAGCAGCCGGACGAAAAAGGCGGCTTCATCGTCCGCACAATGGCCGAAGACGCATCCGATGACGACCTGCGGACTGATGTGGAATACCTGCGCCGCACCTGGGCCAACATCACGCAGCTGGCCAAGACCAAACCCGTGACGACACTGCTGTACCAGGACCTGAACCTGGCACAGAGGGTGCTGCGCGACTTCGTCAATGAAGAGACCGACAGCATCCAGGTAGATTCGCGCGAGAATCATCTGATGCTGCATGATTTCGCCAGCACCTATACGCCTTCCGTTTTGCCCAAGCTGCAGCATTACACCGGCGAGCGCCCGCTGTTTGACCTGTACGGCGTGGAAGAAGAAATAGAACGCGCGCTGGGCCGCAGGGTAGACCTGTAATCCGGCGGCTACCTGATCGTCGAGCAGACTGAAGCAATGACGACCATCGACGTCAACACCGGCAGCTTCGTCGCCGGCCGCAACTTCGACGACACCATCTTCAAGACCAATCTGGAAGCGGCGCATGCCATCGCCCGCCAGCTGCGCCTGCGCAACCTCGGCGGCATCATCATCCTCGATATCATCGATATGGAGAATGTGGAACACCAGGCGGCGGTGCTGACAGAGCTGAACAAAGCGCTATCGCGCGACCGCACCAAACTATCGGTGTCCGGCTTCTCAGCGCTGGGTCTGGTGGAAGTGACGCGCAAACGCACGCGCGAATCGCTGGCGCACGTGTTATGCGAGCCCTGCCCTGCCTGCAGCGGTAAGGGACAAGTAAAAACTGCGCGCACGATCTGCTACGAAATTTTGCGCGAACTGCTGCGCGAAGCCAAACAGTTCAATCCAAGAGAATTCCGTATCATGGCCTCGCAAGTGGTCGTCGATATGTTCCTCGAAGAAGAATCGCAACACCTGGCCATGCTGGGCGACTTTATTGGAAAACCCATATCCTTGCAGGTGGAGAGTGTGTTTCCGCAAGAGCAGTACGACATTATTTTGATGTAACTGGTTAACCACTAAATCAACAATTTAGACAAATTATTTAGCCGATTGTTTCTAGTGGTTTAACTATTACAACTAGGGTGTGTTGGATCTCTGCTGTTGATCCGAAAATCTAAAAATGGGAAACACGACGCAGGTCCAAACAGCCGACAAAACGTCGGCGCATTTGCGCTGCCAATCATTGCGTCGCATAAATATTCTTGCGAATATGAGCTCGACGGCATGCTGTGGTCGTGCTGGCGCAGCTGCCCTGCTCTACTTGATTGCCTTAGCACCGGACGACAACGAGTAACCGTCACTCAAGGTTTTCATGAATGCGACCAGATCGGTGATTTCCGTATCGCTGAACACCGGCGGACTGCCTTTCTTACGGTTCATCGGCGCATTGACATGGTCGATATTGTTGCGGTATTTGGCCGGCATGTCATCGAACTGGACGGTTTTACCGTTGACTTGCGGATACCACTTGGAGGGGTCTGTATCGCGCTCCGAATAAAAATGCATGACCTCATCCAGCGTCTGCATGCGCCCATTGTGAAAGAACACCTTGCGGCTGGCGGCGTTCCGTAACGTCGGTGTCTTGAATAGACCGCAAAAATTGCTTTCCTTTGCAAGGTCTTGGCGCACCGGGCCACAAGCTCCCAGGTCAAAATATTGTGGATTGCGGTTCGCCGGAATGGCCGGATTGCGAGGCACACCCAGGGCTACCAGGCCAAAGTCCGTGAACTGGGCCGGCCGGCCGCCGGGGCCGGGTGAGTCAACATGGCATTTGGCGCAATTTCCCTTGTCTGGATTGTTGAACAATATATAGCCGCGCAATTCCTGAGGCGTGAAGTTGGCATTGCCGGACATGGCAGCGTCAAACTTGCTGGTGTAGGGCCGGAAGCTGGGATCTTCCGTCTGGAACGCTTCCAGTGCCATCGTCGCTTTTTCCAGTGCAGCCATGGGCTGGGCAAATATACCGGCGCCGTAGAGCCGGCTGAATTCACCGGCATAGGCCGCCTGGCTCAGTTTGGCGCTGACGCTGGCCGCATCCTTATTGGCCATCTCGTTCTTGTTCATCAACGGAAGCAGCGCCTGTTCGTGCAAGCTATCTAGCCCGCCGTCATGGGTGAAGCCGCCGGTCGGGCCTTCATCTTCGACGCCGTCTGGGCTGGGCACCGAGAAGTGGCGCGTAAATTTCGGCGTGTACTGCAGGTAGCGCAAAGATGGCACGCTGCGAGTGCCTGGCTGGTGTAAATCGCTACCGCCTAGTTGCACGGCCAGATCGTTCGGTGGGCCATATGCATGGTCGGGGTCATGGCAAGTGGCGCATGACATTTTCCCCGAGGCGGATAGCGAAGCATCGAAGAACAAGTGCTTGCCGACTGCCGCTGCTGGACTCAAGACCACTTTTTCCTGCGGATAACGTACCCACATCGTCACCGCATCTTTGTCCCCCTTGGGCGCTACAGGAGCGGCGGCTTTGACCTCAGCCTCAGGCGTAACAGGCACGGCCGCTTTGGCTGCCGGCAGCGCATCAGTCGCCGCGCCGCCCCGGTCCTGGCAAGCGCTGGCGAGAAATGCCGCGACGCAGACGGCAAGGCCGGGACGCAAACTCGGCCATCTAAGCGGCCATCTAAGGATAGGCAACATGGGCAAACCGCTTAAGAAAAATCAAAATAGACATAAAACTCAATGCAGAAAAATGCGAAAAGGCGGAGCACCTGGCTCCGCCCACAATCAAGGATTCTTGGCTAGACTGACCGTGGTCTCCGGCTGCTCAAGAACGGAAGAGTTGCCTCTTCAGCAGTGATCAGAAGTTGAACATCGACATCAGATCGCCCACCGCCGGAGTCTTGTTTACCGGCAGATAAGGGCTCGCCGCAGTCATTACCGGATTCGGCAAATTGTCGCGGCTGCGTGTTGACAAGGGCTTGAGGCGCCAATTGCGTTCGATGAACTTGAGCACAGACGCATGGTCGTGATAAGTATGGTCGATATAATTGGTGCGGGCCAATGGCGAGACAACGATCAGCGGAATGCGTGGGCCGTCACCGAAGAAATCGACGTTCTGGATCGCACCCGTATCGAAGTGGCCACCGCCTTCATCAGTAGTAATGAGGATGGCAGTATGCGCCCACAGTTTCGGATTCGCCTTGACCTTTGCAATCAGATCTTGCAGAAAGCCTTCATACTTGGCCGGTACCGAGTAACCGGGATGGCCGCTGTCGAGGTTTTTCGGCACAACAAAGGAGACGGCCGGCAAGCTGCTGTTGGCAATGTCCTTGTACAACGTGGTCAGGCCGGCCAGACCCGCTTTCAGCTTGGTGTTGGTAATCACATTGCTCGACGCCACCAGCGGATCGCCAATGGTGTTGTATTGCGCAGCCTGAGCGACAGCTGCCGGCACGCCAAAGGCAACGGCGTCGGCGCTGACGTCAGCCAGTTCCCGGCCGCCCGTGTACCACTTCCACGCCACTCCCTTGCTCGCCAGCGCTTCAGCGATGGTCGGCACGGTTTGCGGTGGCAGGTTGAAATTATTGGCGCCGATCGGCTGCGGGTTGCCGTTCATGTCGTATCCGAGCCCATAGTTATTCACCAGGTAGTATTTGCCGGGTTCACAATTACTCTTGACGTTCTTGGTAGTCAGGAAGTTCAGAATGGCCGATACACCAGGCTGTGCCGCATCCGAGCAATTGACATAAGAGCCGCCGCTATAACCATCCTGGGTATAGAAGTTCGGCGTCTGTGGCATCGGGTTAGGGTTGGATATCTGATTTGCCGGCGGCGCCGCAACAACGCCGGCGTTATTGAAGTAAGGCATATCCGCGGTGGCGATAGAGTAGAAGTTAGCACCAGTGCCACCCATGATGGACTGGTGATAGTTGTCGCTGATCGCGTAAGTGTTCGCCAGGCTTTTGAAGAAAGGCGCATCACCGGTTGCCATGTTCGCAAAGCCCATCAGCTCGCCGCCTTGAGAAGGATTCGCTGGCGTCACGCCCGGCGTATCGCCACCCTGACCTGCCGTGGTGGCGACCCAGGTAAACATGTCAAGCTTGGAATTGTCGCCGCCGGTCTGCTGCCACATCTGGAAGAAACGGTGCACCGGGTCACCCGTCAGATTGCCCAGAGGGTTCGATGCCTCGAGCGAGTAAGGAGCATATTTGCTGTACTGGAATGGCCCATTCGGCAAATTTGCCGGTGCGCGCGGATCGGGAACTCCACCCTGTGCCTGAAGAGAGGAATTCAGGACACCGATCAGTTCCGGTTGCGGCAATACCGTGTAGGCGGCGGCGCGGGTCGGATTGATCGTATAGGCGGTCTGGGTGGCGCCGGTACTTTGCGCTGCCACGCTGAAATTCGGGCCAGGGGTGCCGTCGGTATTGATAATACCCTGCGACAGCAGGTTTTTTACCGTCTGGCCGCTTGCTGCCTGGTAGGTGGCGAAGACGGCGTCGAATGTCTGGTTTTCACCAACGACAACGATCACGTTCTGGATTGCAGTGGTGGTCGGGCCGGCATTCAGCGCAGCCAGCGAGCTGGCTGCCGCGGCCGGTACCGGAGCGGAAATCGCGCCAGTGGCGGGAATGCTGACAACAGCGTTATCGCTGTCGGTGCCGATGCTGACCTTGCCTGCGTGTACATTAAAGCGCGCAATGGTGAACATATTGTCCAGCGGGTCACTGGCGTTGGCCTGATAGGCAGCGCCGATAGGATCCGTAGTCGAAGCGGCAGGAATGTTCAACGCCGTAAAAGCCGGCTGCAGGGCCGTCGCGACACTCTGTTCAGTCGAGGTGATCAGCGCCTGGGTAATATTGGCGGCAGTAATTTGCGCGGCAGTTGGCGCAGCGGTTGGCACCATCCCGAGCACACGCTGGGTAATCAAGGAAGTCAGTGGATTCAGATTAGCCGACAGCGCAACCGTCGCTCCGCTGCCGCTTGGCGCCACCACGGACGACAAGAAGGCCGGGCTACCGTCAGCGTCGCTAAACGGTACTGTCAGGACAAACGGTGCGGTGCCCTGCACCGTCACGGAAAACTTGCCGCCGGCATCGGTAAGGCTGGATTGTGTGGCAACACCTTTGCTGTCGGTGACTGTAACGAGCACGCCGACCAACGGTGCACCGCTGGCAGCAACACCACTCATGGTGAAGGTAGTGGCGACCGGAGCCGGTGGAGTGGCAGGGGCATCATTGTTGTCAGAACCGCAGCCAGCCAGAGAAGCTACGATTGCACAAGCCAAAGCGATGGAGCGTATTTGCATGAATATTCCTATCATCAAAAAAATGCCAGCCAGCCGATACTATCCGGCTCAAATGTAAACTCAACCATTCTGGCTAACATATATGACAACTTCATGTCATGAAGACCTTTTGCATACGCTCCACTATCCGCACTATTTAGAGGCTTCTCCTTCCGCCACCGACAATGGGTCACGTGACAATATAATTCCGGGCAAAGCCCAATCCTGTCTCCGATCTCTCAAATTTTTGGAAAAAGGAATTCGTTTTAAATAAAGATGACTAAGTCCTGAGTCAGAGCGGGAACCTGAGCCTTTGACAGCCGCAGACGTTGCAGATCGGCCGTATCAGGGGTTTCTAGGTGTCGTGAAATTGTGAAAATAAATCATACGTATCTTTTCACTACATGTCGCTTCCGGCTGCTAATGCGGCCATGGCTATTCCAGCGAACACAACTCGGCATAAAAGCCTTTGAATTTTCTAGTCTATACTTTATTGTTGACCCAGCTTCGCTGCTGCCGTTTATCGGCTTTTTTAAAAATAAATAGTTTCTGGCAGCCGGCGTGCTTGGTAGCGCCTCAGATATGCACATTATCTCGGTAAGCTGCGTGGCCTTCTTTTTGATGACCCTTGCCAGCGCATTCCTCATTTTTATCTTTTTGTATATGTATAAAAATGAAAAAAAATAATTCATACTGGATTGGCAAGCGCTAAAAGAAAAATATCGGAGCAGGCTGATTCAAGCAGATAGCGAGAAATGACTCTGCCGTTACTTTTTCCGATTTTCTCGTTCCGCGCCTTGCATCGGAAATTGACAGACGAAGCTGTAGAGTAGCCACTATCTACTGGCGGAGCGCCCGCAGCACTTTCAATTTCTCAAACTGCACACATATCGAAATTGCTGGATTTTTTAATTCTTGCTATTCATCTTTCGATTGCCATCTCAGCACCCGCCAGCTAGCGGATAGGCCGTTCACATGATTTTCCGCACAGCGCAGTTTGCGCGCGCATCGCAGATGACTGTTGTGGTGCCGGGCACCGGCGTCCTGAATATGGCGATCGACGTCGGCGAAGGCTTTACGCGGATATCCAGCTCGCGGTAATCTTGCGGCAATTTTTCTGCATACCGCGCACTACCTACGAATGTGGTGGACGGATCGGTTATCGAAGCGACATCCACAGCAACCGCCTCGGCCTGATCATAATCCAGCTTGCGCAAGCCTTCCAGCGTGCGCCGGGTAAATTTCAAAGTATAAGTCGCAGACATAAGGCAACGCTTTCATTCGTGCCGGCAGCCCCCATTCGGGATTGCCAGCCAGATTAAATTGACGCAGGACTGAGCATCTCTCGCGCTGTTTTTCGCCGGGACTTTGCCAGTCGTCCCGTGACATCTCCCGCAGCCTTCGATATTTAAGTTAAGGAGGTTTCTCGGCCCTCTTGCACGCCGGCTGAGGAGATGCATTGAATACAGGACAATGTTAAGTGCACGCCTATGTAGACCGCATAGGCTGCAATTACCACCGCGCGTAGGACGATACCTCAGAAACCGGAAAGTGGCATAGGCAACCGGTGCTTGGTATGCAAATGTGGTGTTTCGTGCAGAGCCGCCGCTTTGCTGCCTCCCAGGCCTCTGCGCTGAAGTAGCGGCCATTCAGCCTGTGGTGCTGGAGCCCATGCCCTTGGCAGGCACCAGCGCGGGGGAAGTGTCTGCTTTCACCGACTCGTCTGAAAGCAAAAAGGCAATCACTGACGCCAGGAATGCCGCTACCGACAGCGCTATCAGCGCATTAGAAAAGTTGCCGGTGAAATCCTTGATGAGACCCACCATCCACGGCCCAAGCAGGCCGCCAAACTGGCCCAGTGTATTGATCAGTGCGATGCCTATCGCTACCGCAGCCCCGGTCAGGAATTCCCCTGTCAGCGTCCAGAACACGGCCAGGCATCCCCAGATGCCGGCAGCTGCAATACACAGCAGTACCAGGCCAATGACCGGCTGAGACACGAACGCGCATGCCAGCAACGCAAACCCGCCCACCGCCATGCAGTAACCTATGTGCCGCTTACGCTCGCCCACCTTGTCGGAATGGCGGGACACCAGGCTCATGGAAACCGCCGCGCAGCAGAACGGCAGCGCGGTAATGAAAGCAACTTCCAGGTCGCTCATGGAACCGAAGCTCTTGACGATTTGCGGCAGCCACAGCAAGACGCCATAAAATGCGGTGAGGAAGCAGACAAACAGCAACGACAGGCTCCAGACGCGCGGCATTACGGCGATTTTTGAAAAAGACAGGTTGGCAGTTTTGCCCAGCTTGTCGGCCTCGCCAGCGAGTTCATTGACGAGCCACTTCCTCTGTGCGTCAGACAGCCATTTGGCGCGCTCGGGCCGGTCGGTCAGCCATATCAGCGTAAACAAGCCGAGCACCACCGCAGGCAGCGCTTCCAGCAACAGCATCCAGCGCCATCCCGAGTAACCCATATTGCCGTCCAGCGCATGCATCAGCAGGCCAGATACCGGCGAGCCAATTGCCGATGCGATGGCCGTTGCCATGATGACGCCTGCATTGGCGCGGGAACGGTAGCGCACCGGGAACCAGTAGGCAAGGTAGGCAACTACGCCGGGAATAAATCCGGCCTCTGCAACACCCAGCAGAAAACGCAGCACATAAAACGCGGTCTGGCTATGGACGAAGGCCAGCATGCCGGACACAATGCCCCAGCTGACCATAATGCGGCTGATCCAGAGACGGGCGCCGAAGCGGTGCAGCATGATATTGCTTGGCACTTCAAACACTGCGTAACCGATGAAGAAAATACCGGCACCCAGCCCGAACACCGATGCGCTGAAACCCAATTCCTTGTTCATGCGCAGCGCCGCAAAACCGATATTGACGCGATCCAGATAATTGATGATCAGTAATATGAACAGCAGCGGCACCAGCCGCCAGTAAACACGCTTGATCGTCGCCGCCTCTAAAATATTTTCCACGTTTTGTCTCCTGTTGTGAACGCTGCCGGCCACAGTGTGGCAGGCGCATTTTTATGCGAAATTCATCTTTTTTTCTGAGCCAGGAATATTACGCGCCAAGCGCCTCCGGGTTCAGTACGTTGATGGGGTTGCCCGTCTGCCACGCCAATAGCTGTTGGATGGCGATGCCGAAATAGTGTTCATAAGTGTCTTTCTCAACGTAGCCGATATGTGGAGTGGCAAGCACATTATCCAAGCGCAACAGCGGATGATCGGCGCCGAAAATTGGTTCACGCTCAAAGACGTCGATGGCAGCAAAGCCGGGGCGGCCATCCGCCAGCGCAGCCTCTAGTGCGCCGTCCTGTACGACTTCGCTGCGGCTGGTGTTGACGAACAGTGCAGTCGGTTTCATTGCTGCCAGATCGGCCTGGGTAATCGATCCCCGCGTAGCGGGCAGTAACCGGAGGTGGCAACATACGACATCGGCCTGACTGAAAAAGCGGTGACGATCCGACTCAGTTTCCACGCCGTCCCCGGTTGCCGCTTCCACCGAAGTGGCATGGTCGCCCAGCGCAATGACACGCATGCCGAAAGCGCGCCCATAGCCGGCCACCACGCTACCTATCTTGCCGTATCCGGCGATGCCCAGCACGCGGCCACGCAAACCCGTGCCCAGATAGCCTTGCCACAGCCCCGCTTTCAGCCGCGCTGCCTCCTGAGGCACCTTGCGCATGGCGGCCATGACCAGCGCCCAGGTCAGCTCCGCAGCGGCGTTGGTGGCTGAACCTTCTGCCGACACGGCGATGCCGCGCGCGGTGCATGCTTTCAGGTCAACATGATTCGCTGCACGCCCTGTCTGGCTGATGAATTTAAGCCTGGGCAGGCGCGCCAGCAATTCCGCGCTGACAGGCGTGCGCTCGCGCACCAGCAACATCGCGTCAGCGGAGGCAAAGCGCTTGGCCAGTGCATCCACTGAAGTCAGTGTGTCTTGGTAAATTTCCACTTCAAAATGTTCTTTGAGTAGAGGGAAGCAGTCCAGCGTTTTCACGCAGTCCTGGTAATCGTCCGAAATAATGACTTTCATGCTGTTTTTGCCCGTAATTAAATTTTTGACCATGGTGCCGATACCAGCAGCTGATTCTCTTGCTGCTGTATATAGCGTCCGTCGGCAGTCTTCCGCTTATAGGCGCGCCAATCCGGATCGTTTTCCAGCGCGGCGCGCCTGCTCTGACGGTCAGCCGCGTCTTCATATCCCCATAAATGCGTTACCTGGTTTAGCGTTCCCACTTCGGAAATGAAATACCCAAGCGGATCGCCGACATGACGCCGCTGTACCGGCAGGCCGAATTCTTCATATACCGCTAAATACTGCTTCAGCAGCCCGGGCACGATCGTGTACCTGCGCAGGTCAACCAACATCTGAATATCCTCAAAAAAAGTGTTGAGCGAGTATAAATCCGCACAAATCAGTAATACAATCGATAAAAATCGCATGATTCACAAGTTAAATAGATGAATGAAGATAGAGCTTCCAAAAGAGTTTCCGTACGGCATATGCGTGCGTTTGTTGCGGTTGCGCAGCACCGCAGCCTGACACGCGCGGCGGAGTCGCTGTTTGTCACGCAGTCGGCATTGAGCCTGACAATCCAGCATCTGGAAGAAGATCTGGGCCTGCCCCTGTTCGACCGCTCCACGCGGCGCCTGAACCTGACCCAAGCGGGAGAAGAGTTCCTGCCGTCCGCTGAACGCCTGTTGCAGGATTTTGACTCGGCCGTACGCGACATGCGTGCGCTCGGCAAACGAGAGCGCGGTAAAGTCGGCGTGGCTGCGGTACCTTCCGTCATGGCGCTACTACTGCCGGAAGCAGTGGCAACATATATCGACGAATTTCCCGGCATTGATATTTATCTGCGCGAAGACAATTCAGAGAGTGTGCAGCAGCGCATCATCAGCGGCGACGTCGACTTTGGCATCTGCAGCCTATGGGAAGCCGATCCCGAACTGGTATTTGAACCTTTGTTTGAAGACAGCTTCGGGGTCGTGTTCGCGTCGCACCATCCGCTCGCGTCCAGCGCCGACGACATCTGCTGGGATGAAATCGCCAAATACCGCATCATCGGGTTCAGTTCAGATCTCGGCATGCAGCATCAGTTGAGCAGCACCGCTGCATTGCGCAAGGAAGTGAGGGAGCCGCGCTACCGCGTCTCCAATACGGCAACCATAGAAACACTGCTGACACGCGGCCTCGGCGTTTCAGTCATGTCTGCGCTGGCAGCCCACCGCGAACCACTGAACAAACTGAATATGAGGCTGCTGTCTGGGCCTGTGCTCAAACGCATCGTTGGCGTGGCATGGAGAGAGAGCAAATCACTGTCGCCCGCCGCTGCACAAATGCTGGAACACATCCGCAAAAAGCTGCCGCTGCTGGGCCGGTTCCCTGGAGTAAGAGTAATCGACGCGGAAGCGGATACGAATCCGAAAGCGGATTCTTAACACTCCCATTATTTGCGTGCGATTCCGGCACGGCAAAAGTGCTTCCTCAAAATCTGAAGCAGAAATAAAAAAGCATATCGCCGTAGCGATATGCTTTCCACTGCGGCCCCTTGCTGAATCAAGGCCGAGGCTCTATATCCCGCAGTGCCGGCGCCCGGGGGCAGCGCTCTGCAGACAGCGCTTATAGCTTCAGCGATTTCCGGTTGCGGGCGAAATACAAACCCAGCAGGCCAATTGCCAGCAGTGCCAGCTCACCTGGTTCAGGAATCGTCACAGGCTGCGCAGTGATCTGAAACTGGAAGGTCACTGGAGTCGCTGCATTTTCACGGGTAATGAAACCCAGGCAACCCGCAGCAACACCGGCCACGGAGCAAGCAGCAGGGCTCAATGGGGTCAATGCGCCGGTAGTAGTGGTGATGCTGACGAAATATTGATTTCCATCATAAGTGAATTTATTATTCAACGCACCCGAGTCAATGACGAAGATATCATCGCATGTAGTGGAAGAGACAAAACCGCAAGGTGCGGAATTCGGTGTTTCCTTGAAATGAATCAGGAAATCAATCTGAGAAGGTATCGTTGGTCCGGCTGCAGGTGCAAATGGAGTCAGTGTCAGCGTATTATGCAGATCGGCTGACAGCAGCGTGGCAAAAGAACCGTCGATGGAATTGTTGGTATGCGTGATGGTATTGGTCGCTACCGGTGCAAGATTGGTGAAGACGTGACCAGCAACTGGCGTATTGGTAATTACCAGCGAACTCCTGGTGCCGCCTAATGCGGTGCTGCCTCCATTTTGGCCCCAGCTGAGCGTGGTTGCATTGCTCACTTGGTTTCCGCCTCCAGAACTAAAGACCGGTGTTTGCCAGGCCAGGGATTCAGTGTACTGCCAGTCGGTCACCAGAGGGCCGGCAAAAGCAGTTGCTGCACTTACTAGTGCACCAGCCAGTAGCCCCAACATGCCAAGTATCTTCTTCATTTTAATTCTCCCAATTTTTATAGTGTTGGCGGGCGTCATGATCTGTCGATGTTTCATACTGCCGCGCGAACCAGGAACCGCTGAGCCGGATTACTCAATACCTGTCTGTTCCCCTCATCAAAACAGGCAGGCAAACTCTACTGAGCATATACCGTACCCGGTCGTGGTCTGAGGGGCGTAGCACATTGGAATACACCAGCCGTGCAACGCATTCGCGTGTATTTGTAAAATCGTCCGACGTTACTAAAAAAAACTAAAAATCCAGAGAGAAACAGATTCGTTATCCTGTCAATAACTGCAGGCCGAGGTTTACAAAAATCTGTAAGCGATTTACATAGGAGAGAGAGGGTGGCACGCAGCATATGTGCAGAAAAAAACAAATGCTACGCGGCAGCAAGATGCTTCCCGGCACTGGAAAGACCTGCCAAAATTTTCGACAAATAAAGCCAAAACATCAATAACCACGGGCTTTGTTTCGAATTGAACAATATTATTTACGCGCGGGCATCTTCTTATTCATCATGTATTGCCCTGCGCATTTTGTAGAACAGTGATGATGCCTTTATTGAAAACGCAACATCGGTTGCAGTTCTTGCCACACCATCTCGCTGCCCAGTTTCTGCATGCAATCATGATGACCCAAAGGGCACTCGCGCTGCTTGCATGGAGAGCAAGCGAGACGCAATGAAAGCGAGCGCGCAACGTCTGCAAACGGCGGCGCGTGATCGGGGTCGGTGGGGCCGTAAATCGCAATGACCGGACGATTCAATGCCGACGCAATATGCAGCAAACCAGAATCATTGCTGACCATCACGCTTGCCTGTGCGATCAACGCTACTGCCTCGTCCAGCGTAGTCCTGCCGGCAAGATTGCGCACCGCAGGCGCCAGTGTGCGCACTTCCTCGCAGACAACATCGTCCTTACCAGAACCCAGCAACACGATCTGCACATCGGGGTTGTCTGCGAGTACGGTATTGGCAAGCTGCGCAAAATGCGACGTTGGCCAGCGCTTGGCGTTGCCAAACTCCGCACCCGGAGAAAAGGCCAGCAAGGGCTTGTTGGATTTCAAATTGAGCTTATCCAGCACAGGAGCGATCTGCTGGGCGCTGACGCTCAGCGCGGGCCGCGGCAGGCCCACCGGAGCTTTGGCATCAGGGACACCTGCCAGCGCCGCGTAGAACGGCACCATGGCACGTGGATGCAAGGGATCGTCATGATGCATGACATTGATCAGGCCGTAGCGGCTCTCGCCCTTGTAACCGACTCTGTTACGGATACCGGCAAACCAGGGGATCAGCGCAAACTTCAGTGTATTGGGCAATACGTAAGCATCGACATAACCACGCTGCTTCAGATCCTTGGCAAAGCGCCAGCGTTCACGCAGTTGCAAGGCGCCATGACGGAACGGCGTGCTGAGCACGGTATCTACTTCTTGCATCGCGCGCAACACCGGCGCCACCCAGGCGGGTGCCAGCACGTCGATAGGACGGTCCGGATGTTGCTGTTTCAATAGACGCAACAAAGGTTGCGCCATTACTGCATCGCCTATCCAGTTAGGGGCGATGACCAGCGTGCGGGATGGCGCCAGGCCGGAAGAACGTGAACCTGTCATGCGCGAGGAGCCCGCCCCATCAGGAAAAATTCATCATTGGGGCGCATGGAAATGACATTGGCCATGCGATTGGACAAACCAAAGAATGCAGTGATTGCTGCGATGTCCCACACATCTTCATCATCAAAGCCATGCGTGCGCAGCGCAGCATAATCAGCGTCGCCCACACTCTGCGAATCAAGACAGACCTTGATCGCAAAATCCAGCATCGCGCTTTCACGCGGCGTAATGTCGGCCTTCAGGTGGTTTACAGCGACCTGGTCAGCCACCAGTGCATTCTTGGAATAAATACGCAGGATGGCGCCATGCGCCACGACGCAATACAGGCAGTTATTTTTGGCGCTGGTGGCAGTGACGATCATCTCGCGGTCGGCCTTGCTCAAATTGCCGGTCTGCTTCAGCATCAGTGCATCGTGGTAAGCAAAGAAGGCGCGGAACTCGTCGGGCCGGTGTGCCAGCGTCAGGAATACGTTGGGCACGAAGCCAGCCTTCTCCTGCACTGCCAGAATTTTCTCACGTATGTCGTCCGGCAATTCGCTCAGTTCCGGCACCGGAAAACGGGAAATTGCTTTCTGTGCTTTCTGTGCTTTCTGTTCTGCAAGGGCTGGCTTTTTTGTTTCGCTTGCTGTCATTTTCGTCTCCTGTTATCTGCCTTGTTCGCTTTGCCTGACTTTACAGTTTGCAGTTTGCGCTGATTGCTATCCCATCCGCAAATCAGACTGCAAACTGCAGGCGGTACAGATTGGCATACACACCTTCAGCACCGAGCAACTGTGCATGCGACCCCATTTCTACAATCTGTCCATCCACCAGCACGGCGATACGGCTGGCCCTTTCTATCGTGGACAGACGGTGTGCAATGACCAGTGTTGTGCGGCCGTGCATCAGTTCGTCCAGTGCCTGCTGCACGGCGCGTTCGGATTCAGAGTCCAGCGCCGATGTGGCCTCATCCAGAATCAGGATAGGCGCGTCCTTGTAGATCGCGCGTGCAATTGCCATCCGCTGGCGCTGGCCGCCGGACAGGCGCATGCCGTTGTCGCCTATCATCGTCTGCAATCCGTTTGGCAGATCCCTTACCACATCGCCCAGATGCGCTGCCTGCACCGCGGCAGCTACCCGGGCCGGGTCCGGCTCGGGGTCGCCGTAGGCGATATTGGCTTCCACCGTATCATCGAACAGGATCACGTTCTGGCTGACCATGGCAATTTGCTCGCGCAGGCTGCGCAGAGAAATATCATGCAGCGATATGCCATCCAGCAGGATGTCGCCTTGGTCGGGCGCATAAAAACGCGGCACCAGATTCACCAGCGAGGTCTTGCCGCCGCCGGACATGCCTACCAGCGCTATCGTCTCGCCCGGCTGTATACTCAGATTAATGTCACGTAAGGCAGAACTCTCCTGCCCCGGATAGGTAAAGCCCGTATGCACAAACTCCAGCTGGCCGCGCGCCCTTGCCGGCAAGTCTTTGCCACTGTCTATCTCTGCCTCGGTATCCATCATTGCAAACACCGACTCCGCTGCCGCCATGCCACGCTGCATGGGTCCGTTCAGGTCGGCCAGGTGTTTCAACGGCGTCAATATCATCAGCATGGCCAGGATAAACTTGACGAAATCGCCGGCCGTAGTCTGGTTATCCATCGCCTGCAGCACCGCCAGCACAATCACGACGGAGACTGCACAGGCAGCCAGGATCTGTGTCAGTGGCGTAGTGGAAGCAACGGCGACTGTCGTGCGCATCGAATAGCCGCGTAATTTTTCATTCTTGTCGTCGAAACGTTTCTGCTCATACCGCTGGCCGCCGAATACCCGTATGACCTGGTGCGCGCGTGTGGTTTCTTCAATGACCTGTGTCAGCTCGTTATTGACTTCCAGCTGGCTCTGGTTCAACTTGCGCAGGCGCTTGCTGACATTGCGCACCAGCAGCGCCAGCACCGGGATCAGCACCAGCGTCACCAGCGTCAGCTGCCAGTTGACCCAGAACAGATAGCTCAGCAATGCCGCAACCGTCAGCGAATCGCGGATCAGCGTGGTCATCGATACCTTGAACATTTCTACGATCTGCTGCGCTTCAAACATGATGGTATTGATGACGCGGCCAGTAGATTCTGCCTGGTAAAAACGGATGGGGACGCTGAGTATCTTGGCAAACACACTCGCCCGCATCGAATTGAGCATGCGGGTAGAAACCCAGGTCATCAGGTAACTGGTGATGAACGTGCAGATACCGCGCAATACAAAAATACCGATCACTGCGGCAGGTATCTTCCACAGCGCCAGCTGGGCACCCTTTTTAAAACCGTGGTCCAGCAGGTAGCCAAACACATTGGGCAGCATGATTTCAGTCAGTGCAGTGCCCAGCATCGTCAGCAGTGTCACCAGCAGATGCGCGCGATACTGCTTTATGCTTTCCCACAGACGACGGAACACGAGGATTGTTGCATTATTCATTGATTAGGGATTTCGTTCGGTTTTATTGTAGGTTGCATGACGCCAGTGCCAGTGATCACCACCAGCCGGTCCCTGCGCGCACCCGTCAGCGGTATCGCCAGCAGTATCATAAAGGCCATGCCAAAGACGCCGTCACGCAGGATGGCATTGAACATGCCGCCGATGATCATTGTCACGCCCAGCATCGCCAGCATCATGCCTTGTTCGCCGCCTATCCTGCGGGCGATCTGCAACTGGGCCAGCCATATCCACAGCAGCGCGCCCAGGCCGAAGACGCCGACCTCGGTCGCATACAGCAAGTAATCATTGTGCGGCGTCGTCATCGTGCTGCTGATCAGGCCTTTGGCGCGTTGCGGATATTCCACCAGCCAGCTGGCGATGCCGTGGCCTGTCCACGGTTTTTCAGCAGCGAGTTTTCCGGTGACCTGGTAGATCTCGGCGCGCATGCCGTCTTCGCCTGCATCTTCTCCATGGGTGAACGCATGCACCTGATGCAGCGTGCACAGCCCCCGGTCGCGCAATACCTCGGCCGGTGAATAGTTCTGCATATCCCTTACCGCACATTTCTCCGGCACCGGCAGGCTCAGCGCATACAGCATG
>JAYSKH010000445.1:0-13968 GCA_043726505.1 Undibacterium sp.
TCGCGGCCAAATTTTCGCTGCGCTGGCGGCTTGCCTCGGCAATGGCCTGATCGAGCAAGCTGGCGCCATCGTCGGGTTGCAGGCCCACCGCACTGCCACTTGCCAAAGAATCGATGATCCGTTGCGCTGCTGTCCTGGTGCTGGCGGTGCCCGTCGGGCCGGTGCCGGCACTGCCATCGGCACCCGTGTTCGCGCCGGCGTTGGCGCCTGCGCCAGCATTTTCAGCGTTGCCGGTACTGCCAGCGCTGCCCGCGCCGTCAACGCCCGCGCCCGTGCCCGTGCCCGAACCCATACGTGTCTCGACCGTGCTGCCCGGCGCCGCACTGCTGCCGCTGCTGGATGCGCCATCGGTACTGCCACCGCCGCCGCAAGCGGCCAGCAAGATGCTGATAGAGCATGCTGATAAAACGCTCATGATCCTGAAACGCTGAGTAAAGGGGGAAAATTTCATATCGGTTGTCATCGAAAAGTACCTGTAAATGCTTGGGAGTAAGTACAGCATACATTGCCTTGCATCATCAATGTCTACGACTCTTACAATTTGTAAACATTGCGTGGTGGCGATATTAACTTCGATGGCAACAACGCACTACTTAATTCTACAATCGCATCATGACCATACTTTTCTTATATCAAACTCAAAATATTCATTTAAAACTGTAACCTGCGATACCGATACCGACTTTACTTTTTTCAAGAATTCTCGTCGCAGGGTCGGAAATTACCTTTGCACAAGATTCGATTGTATAGAGAATATTTTTTTCCCACCATGCTGAAACGGTTTTTCAAATATTCGGTAAAAAACAATGCACATCGCTATAGTTGTCAGCAGAACTAACAAGGGATATGCAATATTATTTAAAGAAACAAATTGCCGGATGAACATCTCAGGCAATTGGTATAGTTTGCCATGGAGAAGATAGACAGAGTAACTTGCTTGCCCTAACCAAGAAAATGGCAAAAGCACCCACAACCAAAATGATTTTTCAATATGCACTCGATCTGGAGCGCGACGCGACGAATGTTCCACCCCACCTAGAAACCAAAGTAGCACAGCAGAAAATCCCGAGGCCATTGTGAACGTTAAATTTGGCACCTTGGAGCAAAAAAAAGCAATTGCGCAAGGCTCAACAAATATGGACACTAAAACCAAGATAAATAAGGCTGAAGAAGCACTTAAAGAAATCAGCTTTTCCCGATCACGAAAAACTGTTGATGGAGTTACCCCCATTTGATGAAGTATCCTAAGCAAAACTCCAAAACTGAATGAGGGCCAAAACTGAATGAAAAATCCTTTGTAATCTATGTAAGGTAGAAAAAAAGTAACCAGACTGATTAGAAAAATACAGGCTAATATTTTTTTCCAGATCGAGCGAAAGTGCATCGCTACATAGATCACCAGATAAAATTGAAATTCAATCGCTAGCGTCCAATACACCGAATTGACCGGACTGAATACCTCCTGCAAATCTCCACCTTGGCTGGAAAATATTTTGGTCAGCGTAAGTAATTGTAGCCAGTCCATCGAGGAGAATTGCAGCCATAGTGGAAATGGCTGAGAAAATTTTCCACTATGCAAAGCACTCAGTCCTTCTAACAAGTAAGGCATCAGCACAACCACAACGATAGACAACCAGAACGGCGGAAATACCCTGATAATGCGCCTCATCAAAAATTGCGAAGGCTTGTGATTTGACGCGACAGTTTTTTCTGCCGCAGCGAACATGCAGTAACCGGAGATGACAAAAAATAGAGCTACTCCCTGATACCCGTACCGTGCAATAGTTTGCAAAAAAGGAGATGAAAGGCCAAACATGCTTGTGATATGAAACATGAATACCCAAAGAGCGGCAATGCCGCGCGCATACTCCAACACTGTATCAATCGAGTATGTTCGGCCAGAGGAGGCCACGTCCTCCATGCGTAAGCGTACTGAACACATAAATTCCCTTATTTTTTAAATGCCTGGGTATTGAAATGCTAAAACAGTCAACTGGTAGGCTAAAACTTTTATTTGCAAATTGAGTTAGCTTGTCTGCATCATGCATCTCATCTCTGCAATTGATGGGGTTACGCCAGCACTTCAGATGCAAGAGGATGTCCGAGAAACGCGGTAGGACTAGCCGACAATCCATAAGCCCCCGACTGAAACACGACGATCAGATCGCCGATCTCTGCATGTGCAAGATCCATCTGGTCTGCCAGGATATCCAGCGGCGTGCATAGGGGGCCAACAACCGAAGCACTTCCGGCGCCGCGGGACGACATCTTGTTGCCGATGGCAACCGGGTAATTCTTGCGGATGACCTGGCCGAAGTTGCCGGAAGCAGCCAGGTGGTGATGCAGGCCGCCGTCGGTAACGATAAACAGCTCGCCGCGCGAACGCTTGATATCGGTGACGCGAGATACGTAGATACCGGCTTCGCCAACCAGATAGCGGCCAAACTCCAGCGCCACCTTTGCCTGCGGCAGCTCAGCATGCGCGCGCGGCAGGCTGGCGTGCAGATGCTCGGCGATCGGAGCCACATCCAGCGCAAGCTCTCCAGGGAAATAAGGGATACCGAAGCCGCCGCCGATATTGAGTGACGTCACAGGCTGCGGTGCGTGCTCAGCAAGGCGAAAAGCAAGTTCAAAGGTTTTTTCTTGGGCCTCGATAATGGCAGCGGCCTTCAGGTTCTGCGAGCCGCTGAAGATGTGGAAGCCAAGAAAATCCAGGCCCATCGCGGCGATCTGTTTCAGCACGTCGGGTACGATTTCTGCATCCAGGCCGAAGGGTTTGGGGCCGCCGCTCATCTTCATGCCGGATGATTTCAGCTCAAAATCCGGATTGACGCGCAATACCACCGCAGGACGGATACCGAGGGCCGCGCCGATGCGGTCCAGCCTTTGCAATTCCGTCACCGACTCAACATTGACAACGATGCCGGCGGCAACCGCCTGGCTGAGCTCAGCTTCCGTTTTTCCTGGGCCGGCAAAACTGATGGATGCAGCCGGCATGGGCGTATCCAGCGCCACTTTCAGTTCGCCGCCGGAGGCAACGTCCAGCCCATCCACCAGCCCGGCCATGTGCTGCACCAGCGCCGGCATGGGGTTGGCCTTGACCGAATAATGCAGCGATAGCTGTGTTGGCAACACGCTGCGCAAATACTGCACACGGCTGCTCAGCAGGCTTCTGTCAACCGCATAAAAGGGTGTGCTGCCTACCCTTTGCGCGAGGCGTGTCAGCGGCATGCCGCCTATCTGCAGGCAATCGTCCACGACGGCGAACTGGGTCTGGGGCGCGTGGAATGGCTTGGCGGGCTTGGCGGGTTTGGCAATGTTCATGTTGGCGGGATGTCGAACTGGTTTGCAAAACGCTGTTGCAGCGCTTTGCGGTCAATTTTTCCATTCGGGTTGCGTGGCAGCGCATCTGCATCAATCTGTATATGCGCGGGCACCATGTAAGAAGGCAAACGGCGCTGGCACTCCTTGCGCAGCGTATCGGCATTCAGGCTGGCGCTACCGTTCTGCCTGACGACGGCAACGATCGCCTGGCCCAACTGCGGATGCGGCACGCCGACGGCGGCGAGTTCTTCCACATCAGGAAAACTGTAGATGACCTCTTCCACTTCTGTCGGGCTGATACGATAGCCGGAAACCTTGATCATGTCGTCTTCACGGCCGATGAAATAGAGATAACCTTCTTCGTCCATCCTGACGGTGTCGCCCGACCAGACCGCTATTTCAGCAAAAGGCAGGCCACCCGGCTGTTGCGGCAGCGGCCGGAAACGCTCGGCTGTTTTTTGCACATCGTTCCAGTAACCCAAAGCTACCAGCGTGCCACGGTGCACAAGCTCCCCGGCCTCGCCTGGCGCGCAGGGGCTGCCGTCCGGTCTCAACACAAGGATCTCGGCATTCGGGATGGCCTTGCCCATGGAGTCCGGCCGCGTATCCAGTTGTGCAGGCGGCAGGTAGGTGGAGCGGAAGGCTTCGGTCAGCCCATACATCAGGTAGACCTGTGCCGCAGGCAGCGCGGTGCGCAGCGCCTGCAACGTGGGGCGCTGCATCGCGCCGCCGGAATTAGTGAGGTAGCGCAGGCTGCAATCGGCCGGCCACTTTTGCTGCGCCAGCTGTATCCACAGCGGTGGCACGGCAGCCAGGCCGGTGATGCGTTCCTCGCTGACGAGCGTCACCACATCGCGCGGCAGCAGGTAATTGATCAGCACGACGGTGGCGCCGCTGAGGAAGGCGGTCGTCAACTGGCTCAGGCCATAGTCGAAGCTGAGCGGCAGGACTGCCAGGATGCGGTCCTGCGCGGTGTTATTCAGGTATTGCACAACGCTGTGCGCACCAGCTAGCAGGTTGCGGTGTGACAGCACCACGCCTTTGGGGCGGCCGGTGCTGCCGGACGTATACAGGATAGCCGCAACGTCACCGTCTATGCAGCGATGCGCCTGCTTGTCTACTTTTGACAGCAGGCACGCTTCCCACAACAGCAGTTTGCAGGAAGGTGAGCCTTGCCAAGCCAACACTGCGCCTGGCTTGCTGCCGACGACAATGACGGTGTGCAGGCTGGAGAATAGGCCGGCGGGACCAGCACCGGACATACTGGCCTCCAGCAGCGGCGCAAGCGCGGCCAGCCTGTCGGCGGACGTTACTAGCACGCTAACGCTGCAATCATTGACGATATAAGCGAGCTGGTCTGGCTTCAGCAAAGGATTGACTGGCACAAATACCGCGCCCGCAGCAGACGCTCCAAACAGGGATATGACGGTTTCTATCCGCTTTTCCAGATAGACGGCGACTCTCTCACCGCGGCCAGTGCCTGCCGCAAGCAGGGCATGCGCAAACCCGGAGACTTGCTGCTGCAATTGCGCGTAGCTGAGCCGCTGTGCCTGGTAGACCAGCGCTTCGGCGTCAGGCGTAAGCCGTGCGCTGTGTGCAATCAGTTCATGGACCAGGCTGGTCATGGCAGGTGGCAGCGGTAGCCGCAGCAGTTCATTTGATTGAATGCCGGTTCATCAGGTCGTACAGCGTCGGGCGGCTGATGCCGAGTACCTCCGCTGCCTTGGCGATATTGCCGTCCACCCTGGCCAGCGCCTTGACGACGGCTTTGTATTCCGCATCTTCGCGAATCTGGCGCAGGTTGATCGGCTCTTCTTCAGTCTGCGTAGTGGACAGGCCCAGATCTTCCGCCGTGATTTGCGGGCCATCTGCCATGATGACGGCACGCTTGATGCAGTTTTCCATCTCGCGCACATTGCCAGGCCATGGATAGCTTTCTATCATTGCCAGCGCATCCTGGCTAAAGTTGAGGCCGGGACGCCCCTCCTTGGCATTGAACTTGTTCTTGAAGTGATGCGCCAGCAAGGCCGGGTCACCGGTGCGTTCGCCCAGCGGCGGGATGTTGATGACAATTTCGCTCAGGCGATAGTACAAGTCTTCACGGAAGCGGCCGGTAGCGGTCAGCTCTTTCAGCTTCTGGTGCGTCGCGCAGACGATGCGCACATCCACCGGGATTTCTTTGTGGCCGCCTATGCGTTCTATGACCCGCTCCTGCAAAAAGCGCAACAGCTTGGCTTGCAGCGACATCGGCAGATCGCCAACCTCATCGAGGAAGAAGGTGCCTTCGTGGGCCAGTTCTATCTTGCCCATATTCTGTTTGACGGCGCCGGTGAACGCGCCTTTTTCGTAACCGAACAGTTCGCTTTCCAGCAAATTCTCTGGAATGGCAGCACAGTTGATGGCCATGAAGCGCTTGTCTGCCCGCGGACTTAACTGGTGCAAGGCGCGCGCCAGCACTTCCTTGCCGGTGCCGCTGCTGCCGAGCAGCATGACGGAAGCTGACGTGGGCGCTACTTTTTCTATGTTGCGGCAAACCTTGAGCATGCCGGGGTCGCGCGTGATGACGCCTGACATCGGCGACTGCGCCTGGGTTTGCAGCATTCGGCGGTTTTCCTGCTGCAGGGAGTGCAGGAAAAACGCGCGTTCTATGACCAGATTGAGCATTTCAGGATCACAGGGCTTCTGATGAAAATCGTAGGCGCCCATGCTGATCGCTTTGACGGCATTTGCCCTTTCCTGATTGCCGGACAGGACGATCAGCTTGGTGTCCGGTGCCATGGATAACACCTGCTGCAGGATCGCCAGACCTTCGGTAGCGCCGTCCGGGTCGGGCGGCAGGCCCAGATCCATCGTGATGACTGCGGGCTCATGGCGGCGCACCTGCGCCAGCGCGCTTTCCCGGTCGCCGGCGACAATAACGTCATAGGCATCCAGGCTCCAGCGCAACTGCTTTTGCAGGCCCAGATCATCTTCAATGATCAGGAGTTTTTTCTTTTCTTGGCTCACGATATGACCTTTTTGCTTTAATTTGCCTTGACGGCGGCACGCTCTTCCCTGCTGTGCAGAGGCAAAGTAATGGTGAAACGGGTGCCCATCGACGGGCGGCTGCTGACTTCCAGCTTGCCGCCTAATTCCTGAATATACTCTTTGGTTTCAAAGACGCCTATACCCATGCCGGCCAGCTTGGTAGATTCGAAGGGACTGAACAGTTTGTCCCGGATGAATTCCTCGCTCATGCCGACGCCGTTATCTTCAATTTCCACCACGGCGCTGCTACCCTGCATGGCCAGCGATACCCTGACTTCGCCATCGCGCGGCGTGGCCTCCACCGCATTTTGTATGATATGCCCGATCACACGCTCCAGCCGCTCCCAGTTGGCGACGACTGCAATGCCAGGATGCCGGATCTGCAACAAGGGTTTGGGTTCATACGGAGATTTGGATTCCACCGCCTCTTGCAACAGTTCATCGAGCTTCAGCGACTGCAATTTCTCCGCATCGAAACCGCGCGCCAGCTTTTGCAGCAGGACTTTCATTTTTTGTACCGAATTGTCGATGGTGTCGACCATATCTTTCTGGAATTCGGGATTGTCTTTATGCTTCTCTGCATTGGCGAGCAATAGGGATAACTGCGCCACGAGATTCTTCAGATCGTGCACCATGAAGGTGGACATGCGGTTGAAGGATTCAAACTGGCGGGCCACCATCAGCGCATTGGCAGACTCCTGTTGCGCCAGATAGCTGGCAGCCTGGCTACCGGCGATCTTCAGCAGATCCAGTACTTCCCAGTTCAGTTCCAGCCGGCTACGGGCTTGCTCCAGTACGATAAACCCAAACAGACGGCCCTGAAAAACCAGCGGCAGCACCAGCCAGCCCCGGACGACCTTCAGCAGCCAATCGGGTATCTGCAAGCCTTCATATTTGTCGGGATGGATCTGGCAATCCTGCAGATCGATGACCCATTGCTTCTCTTGCAAAAATACACTGAATGGGCTGGCTAGCGGCTCGGGCTGCACGGTGGATTCTTCCATATTCCATTGCACGGCAGGCTCGAAACTGCCGGACTCCTTAAGAACGAGCAGCATGCCGCCCGGACTCTCCACCAGCGCGGCCACCGCCTTGATCGCCCGTTCACCCAGACCTGGGCCGCTGCCTGACAGGATGCGGGTAAAACGTATCCATTCTTCACGGTAGTCATAGTTGTAACTGTAGAAATGTTTACTGATAAACACTTTCAGCCACGAACGCACCGAACCTGAAAACAGCAAAATCACCAGCACGATGGCGGCGCCGAATACGAAGGCCAGTTGCAATACCGAACCCCAATCGCCGCCAAAGAAGCGCAGGTAGTAGCCAGCCGCAGCCATGATGAGCAAATAGACTGCGGAACCGAACAGCGTGGCGGAGTGAAACAGGATGCGGCGTGATACCTGCATACCCAGCGACCACTTGGGATTTCTCGCCAGCGAAATGGCTAGCAGCGGAACCGTCAGCGCATCAACGAGGCCACGGGCTGCCCATATCTCTACATTGATGACACGGAACATCATCGCATCGCTGTACAGGTAAAAATCGTAGATGAACAGGCCGGCAATGCCGAGGCAAGCGAACTTGATGCTCCAGCGCCCTTTTTCCGATGTACTCCGAAATAACTGCTCCACCAGCAGCATGCCTATCACCGCCAGCGCTACGCGGCCTAGCGTATTGACGGCGACCGACATGCCAGGCGACGTCAGCGCAGGAAAACTGGTATACATCGTGCCCAGTACCAGCACACACACAAAGGCCAGGATGGCTTTGGCATAGGCGCGCATACCCGGGCGTACACTACTGTCTGCCAACTCGCCGGGGCGCAGCAGCATCAGAAGGAATACGATCCAACTGGCGCCCTTGAGTACTTCCAGTGTGTTGACCAGCAAACCCGGCGCGATAGCGCGGGAAATGTGAAATGCCAGCACAGCAGCCCATACCGTGGAAACCACGCTGGCAACAGTGATGGACAACCAATGCAAGCGCCCGCGCCATTTGGTGAACAGCATGACGGACAGCAGCAGAAAAGCCAGCGCTGCCAGCGCATAGCTGAGAAGCGCGATACTGCTCAGCATGACGGACGAACCGCGCGACGCTCCATGAAAATAGCCGGATCAGCAGGTTTCATCGGGCGCCTTTGCCGAGCAGAACGACCTGCACGGTTTCTATCAGGATCAGTGCATCCAGGAACAGGCTATTGTTTTTGACGTAATACAGATCGTACTGCAGCTTTTGCACGGAATCTTCGACCGATGCACCGTACGCATACCTGACCTGGGCCATGCCGGTAATGCCGGGCTTGATACTATGGCGCATATTGTAAAAAGGGACTTCCTTGCACAACTGGTCGACAAAGAACGGGCGCTCGGGGCGCGGGCCGACAAAGCTCATTTCGCCCTTCAGCACATTGATGATCTGCGGCAGCTCATCAATACGCAGCTTACGGATGATCTTGCCTATACGCGTGACACGCGGATCATTATTGGTAGCCCACTGCGGTTTGCCGGACTTTTCAGCATCGCTGCCCATGCTGCGGAATTTAAGCACCATATAGGTACGGCCATTCTTGCCGACACGTTCCTGCTTGTAAAGGATAGGCCCTTGGTCTTCAATAAAGATCAGCAAGGCCGTTGCCAGCATGATGGGCAGCGTCACCGCAAAGATCATCGCGCTGACCAGCAAATCGAAAGCCTGTTTGCCGAATTTACGCAAAAAACTCTGGTTGAAACCGTCACCGAAAACCAGCCAGCCTGGCTGCAGCGACTCCACACGGATCTGGCAGGCCTCGCGCTCGATGAAGGTTGCCGCATCAATGACCTTGACGCCGACTAGCTTGCAATCCAGCAACTCCTGCAAAGGGAACTGGCCACCGCGCCTGTTCTGCACCGACACGACAATTTCGCCGACGTTGAGGCGCTTGGCCATGACGGCGAGATTTTCTGTTTGCGGCACCAGTGATTCTTCAGGCACTTTGAGTTCTTCACCGGCCAAAGGTACAAAGCCAACGATGTCATATTGATGATAGGCGATATTGTTGATGGCCGTTTCACGGCATTCCAGCGCCAGCGCACCGCTACCGAGGAACAGGATGCGGGATTTGAGCAGGCCCACTTCAGAGAATTTGAAGATCAGCACCCGTGCGACCAAGATCATTACAGCAGCGAAAATCATGACCAGCCCCAGGATGCCGCGGCCGAAATACAGGTCCGGCACCAGGTAAAACACCAGCGTGATAATGCCAAAACCCAGCGCAAACGATGGCATCAGGCGCAAAAAGGTATTTCTGAGGCCTTCGCGGTAATTGATCTGGTACATGCCCAGCGCACTCATGCTGAATACGATGGAGCCGGCAAATGCAACGGCGGACAACAAAAATTTGTCGGCCTGGGGAAGAAACAGAGCATGCTGGTCAAAAAAACGGAGCATCGCACCCATGTAGACCGCAGCGACGGCAATGGCAAATTCAACGAGGAGCAAAACAGCCGTAATCCGTGAAACATGGTGATTGGCGATCCGCAAAATCAATTCTCCAAATAACTGAAAAACAGCTAGATTATTCAATAAAAAAACATTCAACGGAGGATACTACATTCCAATAAGACACTAAACCTATTTCAGCCCATAATTAGGGATTCTGCCCGTAGATGTAGGCTGTATTGACACAGGAAGTGCAAATTGCAGACTCCTTTTGACGTTTATTTCCTCACGACAATTTCATTCGTAATATGCCGCAGGAAAATTGCCTAAAAATACTTGTCAGAAAGAATTTTCTGTTCTGCAATATACTGGCCTCAGGCAATTTGCCTTGTAAGGCAAAAAGGCGATCGAATCCAAAATTTACCGGGCCTGCGTGTAAATAGCATTCAATATGCTGCGAGTACGCAAGAGACGTGCCACAGCAAGCAACAGGAGTGAGAATTATGACATTGGGCACTGCAATCTCCGATTGGACAAAACTACTCGGAGCGGACCAGGTACTGGACGCACAGGCGACGCGCCGGACATATGGAGCCGATACCAACGGTATAACGCGAGACTTGCCAGGCGCGTTGCAAATACAGGACAGCGCGCAACTACCGGACGTGCTACGCATTGCCGGCCGGCACGGTGTACCGGTCTACCCCATTAGCACAGGCAAAAACTGGGGCTACGGCACTTCGCTTCCGGCAACGGACGGCTGCATTATCCTCGATTTGTCCCGGTTGACGAAGATACTGCATTTTGATGCCGAACTTGGCGTAGTCACGCTGGAACCCGGTGTCACCCAGGGCATGCTGGCTGACTTTTTGGATCAGGGCGGCCATTCCTTCCTAGTACCCGTCACCGGCGCCGGCCCGACTGTCAGTCTGGTGGGCAATGCGCTGGAGCGCGGATATGGCATCACCCCTTACACAGACCATTTTGGCGCCGTCACCGACCTGGAGGCAGTGCTGGCCGATGGCTCTCTGTACAGGACGGCGCTGCGCGAAGCCGCAGGCGAGGATCTTGCTCGGCTTTTCAAGGGGGGCATCGGCCCCGCATCGACAGGCTTGTTTACACAAAGCGGTTTTGGCGTTGTGACACGCATGAGCATTGCGCTAGCGCGCAGACCAGACTGCATCAAGGCCTGCCTGTTCAGCCTGAAAGACGACAGCCTGCTGGAACCGGCAATCGAACGCATACGTAGCATTTTGTCGAAGTTACCAGGCGTCGTCGGCGGCATCAATCTGATGAACCAGCACCGCACATTGGCAATGGCAGCCCCGTTCCCGTACGACAGACTGGATGCCGACGGCATGATCCCTGCTGAAGTGATACAAGAAATGGGCGGACAGTACCAGCTTGCACCGTGGACAGGTTTCGGCACCTTATATGGCAGCAAACGGGTGGTGGCTGCCGCGCAAAAGGAGATACGCGCAGCCTTATCCGGCATTGCCAGCCGGCTGCTGTTCATCAGCCCCGAACGGGCCGGCACGTTGGCTAAGCTAGTCGGCCATCTACCCGGTGCCGGTGCTCAGCGGCTGTCGCGCACGGTGGGCACGCTGGCAAAATCGCTGCAACTGGTGGCCGGACGGCCAAACGAAACGGCGTTGCCGCTGGCCTACTGGCGCAATCCAAATCCACCTTCAGGCGCACTACGCAACCCGGCCGCAGACGGCTGCGGCTTGATCTGGTATGCGCCCCTGGTGCCCATGCGGCCTGCCGGTGTGCGAGCCTATGTGGAAATGGTGAAAAAGGTGACCCACAAGCATGGCATTGAGCCTTTGATTACGCTGACTTCCATCAGTGACCGCGTGTTCGACAGTACGGTGCCTATCATTTTCGAAAAAGAAAATGCTGCGGCCCAAGAGACCGCCGGGCGCTGTTATCAGGACTTGCTGGAAACGGGCCGGGAGCTGGGTGTTTTTCCTTACCGTGTCGGTATACATTCAATGGAATATCTGGCATCCCTTCAAGACCATGCGCACCGCTTCCATGGTAATTTGAAAAACCATCTTGATCCTTCGAATATATTGGCCCCCGGACGGTATAGCTAGACGACGCAGAATTCGACTGGAGCGACCAACAACCCGATTGTCCAGCATATTTGATGTCGGATTTTTTTACACTGCAGTAAGTGTTACGTATAAAAAAGCTTGCCAGAGCCTATCAAAATTTATATTTTTCCTTTATTTTCAAATACTTATGAAAATAAAGGAAAACCTGGCACAGTCCCTGCTTTATACCAAGGCAAGAGGCTCTCGGAGTCGTCTAAAGCGAAGTAAAACTTAACTCTAGGAGAATAAAATGAATTTTCTGAAAAAAGCATTTTTCGGTGCAGCTGCTGCCCTGACACTGGCTGGTTCAGCTATTGCAGGTCCTGTAAATGTTGGTGGCGTTATGTGGGATCCGGACTCACTGGTTGATTTCAAAGGCACATCCGCCACTATCATCCAAAACATCGCTGCTGACGGTAGCCTGTCTGGTTTTGGCGTTATCACTACACTGAACAATACTGGCGTAGGTGTTTTCTGCCCAGGTTGCGAACTGACTTTCCAATTCGGCGGCTACACTCCAGTTTCCGCTCAAGGCATCCCAACAACTGGTGACCCTGCTGGTACAGCAATTAACTACACAGGCGGCTGGTTGAAAATTTATGTCGACCACACACCTGACGCTGATCCTGCTGACCCAACAACATTGACAGCAGCCAATGCAGCTGACGGTGTACTGTGGCTGGATCTGGCAGGTCATTTGACAAACGGCGTATCTTTGATCGGTACAAATAACTTCAATACCGACAATGCTGCTTTGGCTGGTTCTGGCAAATTTGACGTTGTAGGCGGTCTGGCAGCATTGAATTTCAGCACACATACACAACCAGACGGTGCTGATCTGACTTTCACATCGACATTCACTGATTTCCCAGTGGTTGTTGGCGGTGTTCCAGTCACATCAACTGGTGCAGCAACTTTCAAAGGCAACTCCATCCCAGAACCAGGCTCCATGGCTCTGGTAGGTTTGGGCCTGTTGGCAGCTGGCGCTATGCGTCGTCGTCAAGCTTCAAAATAATTTGCCGGGGTTTCACCTAGCATCTATAAGGGCCCTGCAATGCAGGGCCTTTTTTGTTATTGGCAAACATTAGAAAAATGGATCTGATAACAAGGCATCGCTTCTATGATGCCATTTTTGCTTTTGAATGAGCATTCTGAATTCGCAGTATGATCTGGTAGTTGGTCAGCCATTTATCGACGAGGCCGTGTCAGATAACATCTCACCATCTATGCCGCGATGGCTCCCGCTTAGAAATTAAGCGTAATGTTTATTGCTGTCACACAATCTTCGTTCTAACTTCGTATAATAATGATACTGGCGTCCGCAACAAGTGTTGGTTTGAATATTCCATCATGTGCGAGACGCCTACCTGCCTCCGGAGAGAACAATGGCGAATAACCGACTCGTGAAAAACACGCGTAAGCTGATGCATCAGGCAATCAGAAAAGTGATCAGCTTTTTGCCGAAGACCGGAAAATTTGCGGTGTACCGTTCTTTCGTCGAATGCAATCCGGCGCCGACCGAGCGATTGATTTTGAAGATCGCCGAAACCCAGGAAGAATTGGAAGCCTGTTTCGCCTTGCTGCACGATGCCTATGTCGGCAGTGGTTTCATGAAACCGGACCCTTCTGGTATGCGGGTGACGCTTTACCATGCACTGCCAACGACAACCACCTTATGCGCGAAATACGATGGCCAGGTAGTTGGCACGCTGTCGCTGATACGTGAGAGCGCGCTCGGCTTCCCTCTGCAAAAAATCTTTGACCTGACGGACGTGCGTAAGCACGAGGGCAATATTGCCGAGGTTTCGGCTTTGGCGGTGCACAGAAAATTTCGCAAGACCGGCGGCAGCATTCTGTTTCCGTTGATGAAATTTATGTATGAATATTGCACGACCTTTTTCGATACCAGGCACCTGGTCATCGCGGTCAACCCTTACCACATAGAGATGTATGAATCGCTGCTGTTCTTTAAGCGCCTGACTGCAACACCGGTGGACAACTATGACTTTGTAAACGGTGCGCCGGCAGTAGGAGCGTGGCTGGACTTGAAGTTCGCGCCGGAGATCATGAAGAAGGCCTATTCATCCAAGCCGCCGCA
>JAYSKH010000446.1:0-8342 GCA_043726505.1 Undibacterium sp.
TTGTGCGTTACAGAAAATGGATCAGAAACAGGTGTGTCTGAGCGAAGCGAGTTTCGCCTGTTTCCCATTTTTTGTAATGCAGCAAAATGTGATGGGGCATCGCCCCATCACCCGAAGGGCAAGTCTGCGGTCGCCTTTCTTTGCTTACTTTCTTTGGCGAAGCAAAGAAAGTGAGTAGCCGCCGGGCTACCCCGGCCTGCAATCCCAAAATATCAACGCACGTAAAAAAAGCCCATAGACATAATCGAGCTCAAGCAAGCTGCCGCGCTCAGGCTCCACCCTTACATATTCCTAAACAACGCCATAAACGGCTGACTAACACTCAACGTCTCCGGCCGAGTCTTCAACTTAACAATCCCCTTCCCACTATTGTCCCGCGCAATAGAAGCAATCGCCTTCACGTTGACAATGGTCGCCCGGTGAATCTGTTTAAAAATATGTGGGTCCAGCACATCCAGCAACTCGCGGATAGGCTTGCGCAAAATAGCCTCGCCCTGCGCCGTCATGACAATGGTGTACTTGTTATCCGATTGGAAGTAGGCAATATCATCCACCATGATCAGCCGGGTCTCCGTGCCAGCACTGGCAGTAATCCACACCAAAGGCGCAGGAACAGCGGCCTTTGGCAAGCCAGCGCTGAGTTGCGCGACCAGTGCCGCCAATGCAGAGGCATCGTTGGCACCGGCTGCGGCGCGTTTTTGCAGGCGCTGCACAGTCGCGGCCAGGCGGTCTTTTTCTATCGGCTTCAGCAGATAATCGACAGCGCCCTTTTCAAACGCATCGATCGCATACTGGTTGTAGGCGGTGACAAACACGATCTGCGAGTGCGGGCTGGCTTCTGCCATGGCGGCGGCTACTTCCAGGCCTGTCAAGCCGGGCATGCGGATGTCCAGGAAAACGACGTCCGGCTGGTGCTCGGCGATGGCTTCCAGCGCTGCGCCGCCGTCATCGCAGGCGGCGACTACGTTCAGTTGCGGCCATACCTCAGCTAACAGTTCAAGCAGCGAATCGCGCAACAGCGCTTCGTCTTCGGCAACGATACAGCTAGGCATGCTCGCCTCCTTCGCCGGTTACGGGCACGGTAATGGTGGCGGCAACGCCATTCGGGAAGTTGGCGACTATGGCAAACGATGCGGCTGTGCCGTAAGCCAGGCGCAGGCGTTCGCGCACGTTGCGCAGGCCTATGCCGGTGCCGCCGCCTTCGGCGCTGAAGCCGCGGCCATCGTCAGCTACTGTTACCGCCACGGCGTTATCGGTGGTGCGCGCCAGTATCCATATCGTGCCGCCGCCGGTCTTGGGCTCCAGTCCGTGCTTGATGGCGTTTTCCACCAAGGTCTGCAGCATCATCGTCGGGAAAGGCACAAACTTCAGCGTCTCCGGGATGTCTATCTGCAGTTGCAGGCGAGAACCCATACGTATCTTTAGAATATTCAGATAAGCGCGGGCACGTTCAAGTTCTTCGCCTATCGTTGATAAGGAGTCCTCGGTGCGCGGCAGCGAATGGCGCAGGTAGGTAATCAGGTTGCCTAGCATTTCATCGGCGCGCGGCGGATCGGTGCGGGTCAGCACCTGTGCGCTGGCCAGCGTGTTGTACAGGAAGTGCGGTTCCACCTGCGCATGCAGCAGGCTGAGTTTGGCCACTGTCAGCTCTTTTTCCGTGACGGTCTGTTTGACGCTGGCCTGCTCGCTGCGGCGGCGTTCGGCCACACGGCGCGTAATTGCACGGCTGATGGCTTCGGCATTTTCCAGATTGGTGCCGTCATCCACCAGAAACCAGTCGCTCCACGCGGCGCGTTCCGGCTCGCAGATCAGCTTGACGCTGCCAGTATCCTGGCCGGGCGTGACGGTAGCCAGGATCTGGTTGCGCCGCGAGGCAAACCAGTTGAAAAAGACGAGCCTGGCCAACAACTGGTTATTGTAGGGGTCGATGCGCTGCACCTTGGCGCGCACCTGCAGGCTGTCGCGCGCGCTTTCCACCTGCTCGGTGCCGGGCAACTCGCGGATGGCGGCATCGACGATGTCAAATGCCTCGCCGGCCTCGCAGGGTATCTCTATCTGGCGGCGCTGGCGGTTGGCCAGCGTGCTGGCGTTGACCTGATCGGCAATCAGCCGCACGCGCCGCAGATGCGAAAAACCGCCGCTGATGACAACGCAGGCCAGCAAGGCTGCCACCGTAAGGAAAAATTCAGCCGGCGGGCTGTTATACGGAAACACCACCGTCAGCGAAAAAATCAGCAGCGCAAAATACACCAATGCCCACGCAAAGATGGTGCGGATAATAAAAAGAAAGCTCGTCATCATGATCGGACCCCGGTATCTACATTGCTGCAAAGCATAGCAGCCAGTATGGACATCGCCGCATGATATCCGACGAAACCGAAAAACGACAGATGAATCAGGGGAAAACCGGCGTAAAACTGCGCCGGAAAAGAGCTTTTTAGGGGCTTGGCGGGCTTACTTCTGCAACAACATCATCACCGCCGTAGCCACCAGCACCGAGCAGAACAGGATGCGCAGCTTCAGCGGCGAAAACTTGTGCGCCAGCGCCACACCCCAGGACACGCTGGTGATGCCGCCGATTGCCAGCGGCAAACCGGTAATCCAGCTGACGTGGCCGGCGTGCGCGTAGGTGAACAGCGCGACGATGGAACCCGGTATCACCAGTGCCAGCGCCATTGCCTGCGCCTGCATCTGTGTCGCGCCAAACAGGCTGACCAGCGCCGGCACTGCCACTAGCCCGCCGCCGACGGTGAACAGGCCGGACATTCCTCCGCTGAGCACGCCCACCACCGGGATAAATTTTTGTGGTACTGCCGCCTTGGGTGCTGCCGTGCGAGCCCTGGCGCGCAGTTGCCACAGGAAGTAGACGGCAAGCACAATGAGAAAAATCGCAAACGCAAACTGCAGGCTCTGCGCCGCCACCATCGATGCGAAACGCGCGGAAATGAACGAAGTGATGATGGTGGCCACAGCCAGCCCGCCGGTGGCACCCATGTCGATCTGGTTGCGCTGGCGGTAGCGGATGAAGCCGATCAGCACGTTAGGCGTGATCATCACCAGCGCGGTGCCCTGTGCCAGATGCTGGTCCATGCCATACAAAAAAGTCAGCACCGGTATCGCGATCAGGCCGCCGCCTATGCCCAGCAAACCGCCAACCGCCCCCAGGCCCACGCCCATGATGAGGTTGAAGATAAGGGTGATGATCATGTGCTGGTCTGGCATGGCGGGCTTGCAAAAAGACGGCGTGAATATAAAAATACAATATAAAAATACAAAGAAGGCGGCAAAGCGATAAAGCGAGAAAGCCCGGAAGCGAGAAAGCCCGGGCCGGTGAAGACCGGACCGGGCCACCCCGACAGGATACAGCAATCTCAGTGCAATATCTTCATCACGATGGTCGCAAACACGATCATCGCCGCGCCGCCTATGCGGGTAGAAATTTGTGCAAAAGGCATCAGGCCCATGCGGTTGGATGCCGACAGGATGGCAACGTCGCCGGTGCCGCCCAGCCCGCTATGGCAGGCCGTAACGATGGCAGATTCCACCGGATACATCTTCAGCCAACCGCCGACGAAGAAACCAGCGGCCACCATGGCGCCTACCGTTGTAGCGCAGATGACGAAATAACCAATCGTAAAAGCCTTCACCAGCTCATTCCATGAACCGAACAGCGTGCCCAGGCCCACCAGGATGGCAAAGGTCAGGTTGGCGGACATGAAGCGGTACATCTGGTATGCGCCCAGCTCCATCCTGGCGGGAATGATCTTGCTGACCTTCAGCAGCGCCGCGCTGATGATCATCAAGATGGGGCCGGGAATGCCGGTCACCGGGGCCAGCAAGGAACCCAGGATAAAGAAAGCGCAGCCTATGATCAGCCCCGCACCCAGCAGGCCAAGCTCGATAGGCGCCGCCGTACCCTGCTCGCGCAGCAGTTCGCGGTCTTCGCCGGATTTGATCAGGATACCGTCTCCGGTATATTTTTTATGCGTTTCGCCCAGGCGTTTCAGCATGCCGCTGGCCAGGATGGCGATTACATTGCCCAGCAGCGCGGCGGGCACCAGCGTGGCAACCAGTTCAGCCTGTGGCTTGCCGAGAATTTCGCCGTAGCCTATCGACAAAGGCAGGATGCCCTCGCCTATGCCGCCGCCCAGTATCGGCATGACGATGAAAAAGAAAGAATGCATGGGGTCATAGCCAAACAGCAGGCCGACCGAGACGCCAGCGGCGATGGCTGCTGCGGTGCCGACCAGCAGCGGAATGAACATCCGCATGAAACCCTGCACCAGGATGCGGTGGTTCATGCCCAGAATGCTGCCGGCCACCAGGCAGGCGATATACAGGTATTGCAGGTTGGCCGTTTTCATCGTGGTGGTGATGGCCTTCAGCATTTCCGGGTCCATCACCTTGTAGCCGACCAGCGCAGACGGGATGAACATGCAGAAGATGGCCGCGCCGCCTATGTGCTTGAACACCGGCAAGCGGTTGCCGAGTTCTCCCAGCAAAAATCCAGACAGCATCAGCACGACAAAGCCGCCTATCATGTCGTTGGGCAGTCTTTTATTCAGCGCCGCAATGATCGTCATCGCCGCAATGACGACGAATACCGGCAAAGGCAGCGGGCCAATTTTATAGGCATTGATCTTGTGCCAGATGCCTGGCCGGGTGGCGATGGGTAGATCGCTCATGCTTGCTTCCATGTTGTCTCCTTTGTTCTCCATGCGAGATGGATAGGCGGCCTGTTATATCGGCGGCACCTGCTGTTGCAGTGCGCCGTCGCTTGTTATTGATGGCCTTGATTAAACTTGCCGCTGTGCGGCTTCGTTGTGTGTTTGCGGTTTCTTTAATGCTTTTTATTGATGCGCCCTACTTTCCGCTTAAGCTGTCGCCCAGCTTTTCACGGGTTTTCTGCGCTACGCCTTGCAGCCACGGCCTTGCTTTCCAGTGCTCGGCAGCAAAGGACTTGATTTCTTCCTTATGCACCAGCGTTGCACCGATGATGTCCAGCCCCTCCAGGAACATATGGCGATGCCGGTCACTCATCGCAAATGTGGCCTGCACGCTGTGGCTGCGTACCGTCATGCTTTGCACATCCACTACCACTTCGTTGGTGTCCGGGCTGGACACATCGGCCAGCAGGCGCTGCACGTCGGCCTCGTCCAGCATCACCAGCAGCAGGCGGTTGTTCATCGCATTGCTGTAGAAAATTTCGCCAAAGCTGGACGCGATGACGACCTGGATGCCGTATTGCTGCAACCCCCATACCGCATGCTCGCGGCTGGAGCCGCAGCCAAAATTGGGGCCACCCACCAGCACCTTCGTATGCGCATACGCGGGGCGGTTCAGTACAAAGTCGGCACGCGGCTGTCCGTTTTCATCAAACCGCAGGTCATACAGCAGGCCCTTGTCCAGCCCAGCCTTGTTGATGATGCGCAAAAATTGCTTGGGCATGATCTGGTCGGTATCCAGATTGGAAATCGCCATCGGCGCGCCCACGCCCTGAATTTGCGAGGGAATCAGTGTGGAAATTTGTGTGGAATCAGACATGCGCGGCTCCTGCCAGGGTGGTGTCGAGTTGGCGGACATCGGTGATATAGCCAGTCAGCGCAGCCGCAGCAGCCATCGCCGGGCTCATCAGGTGGGTAATGCCGCCACGGCCCTGTCGCCCTTCAAAATTGCGGTTGGTGGTGGACGCGCAGCGCTCGCCGGGGGCCAGCAAGTCATCGTTCATCGCCAGGCACATTGAGCAACCGGGCCTGCGCCACTCGAAACCGCTTTCCATCAGCAAGGCAGCAATGCCCTCCTGCTCTGCCTGCAAGCGCACCGCGCCAGAGCCTGGAACGACCATTGCACGCACCGAAGGCGCTACCTTGCGGTCCCGCACGATGGCGGCAACCTGGCGCAGGTCTTCTATGCGGGCATTGGTGCAGGAGCCGATGAATACGCGCTGCACCGCCACACCCTCCATCGCCGCGCCGCTCTTCAGGCCGGTATAGCGCAAAGCTTGTTCCAGCGCCGCATGGTCGTTAACATCTGTGACGGCTTCCGCCATGGGCACGGTGCCGGTGACCGGCACGGCCTGATCCGGGCTGGTGCCCCATGTGACATAAGGCGCGACGTCAGCTGCCTCAAAAGTGTATTCGGCGTTAAATGATGCGCCCTGGTCGCTGTGCAGCGTGGCCCAGTCGGCCAAGGCGAGGTCTTTGATGTCGCCTGCAACATCGGGCGCGCGTTGCAGTACGTAGGCAATGGTCTTGTCGTCCGGCGCAATCAGCGCACCGCGCGCACCGGCTTCCACAGCCATATTGCACAGTGTCATGCGCGCTTCCACTGACAGCGACTCTATCGCCGTGCCGCCAAATTCCACCGCATACCCACGCGCACCCTGTGCGCCGATGCGGCTGATGATGTACATGATCAGGTCTTTGGACGTAGTGCCGGCAGGCAGCAGACCGTTGATGGTGATGCGCATATCCTGCGCCACGCGGTACACCAGCGTCTGCGTGGCAAGCACATGCTCTACTTCCGACGTGCCTATGCCGAAGCCCAGTGCGCCCAGTGCGCCATAGGTTGTTGTGTGGCTGTCGCCGCACAGCACCACCATTCCGGGCCGTATCATGCCGTGCTCGGGAGCGATCACGTGCTCTATGCCTTGCAGTGCGTCATTGGTATCAAACAGCGTGATGCCGTGTTCCGCACAGTTTTTGGCGAGGTTGGTCGCCTGTATGGCCGATAGCGGCTCCTGGATGATGCGGAAGCGGACCGGGTGCGTGGGAATGATATGGTCAACCACGGCCATCTGCTGCGCAGGTTCGGCAACCCCGCGCCCCTGCTCTGCGAGCCCGGCAAAGGCTTGCGGGCTCGTGTATTCGTTCATGATATGCAGGTCGGCATACAGCAGCACGTTCTGCGCATCCAGCCGCATGACGGTATGGGTATCAACCAGTTTTTGATATAGGGTGCGGGGCACGTCATCTCCATTATTTTTAGCGCGGCTCTGGAAAACGCAAAGACAACAGATGAGCCGCTGGATGACTGAAGTGTAGCCCGCGCATGGAAATTCATAATACAATCTCATTTCATCTATTAGTTAATTTAATTTACTAATAGACTTATGAGGGCAACAATATGGACGCCATATCGGATCTGGATTTTTTTGTGCGGCTGGTCAAGCAAGGCAGCCTGGCGTCGCTGGCCAGGGAGTTGAACCTGACACCGCCGGCCATCAGCTCGCGGCTGTCGTTGCTGGAAAAACGCCTGGGCGTGCGACTGCTGAACCGCACCACGCGGCGGCTCAGCGTTACGCATGAAGGAGAAATGTATCTGGCCACTGGCTCGCGGCTGCTGGATGACCTTCAGGAACTGGAGCGCACCATCTCCAGCAGCCGCGCTGTGCCCCGGGGCCTGCTGCGGGTGAATGCCACCTTCGGCTTCGGCAGGCGGCATATCGCGCCGGCCATCATCGCGTTTGCACAGCGCTATCCGCAAGTGGAAGTACAGCTGGAGCTGACCGACCGCGCCATCAACCTGGCAGACCAGGCGTATGACGTCGGCATCTGGTTCGGCACCGTGCCCGATTCACGCATGGTCGCGCGTAAGATAGCGGGCAACAGGCGCCTGCTGTGCGCCGCGCCTTCGTATCTGAAAAAAGCCGGCAAACCGGCCACGCCGCACGACTTGCAAACGCACCAGTGCATCGTGCTGCGTGAAAGTGACGCCGCTTACGGCACCTGGCACATGACGCGCGGCAGCAAGCGAGAAACCGTCAAGGTGCGCGGCACACTCAGCACCAACGATGGAGAAACAGCCTTGTTATGGGCGCTGGCAGGCTTTGGCGTGCTCACGCGTTCGGAATGGGATGCGCAGGCCCACCTGCAGGCAGGCCGCCTGAAACTGGTGCTGGAAGACTGGACACTGCCGGACGCCGACATCTTCGCCGTCTACCCGGAGAGGATGAACCTGTCGGCCAAGGTCAGCGCCTTTATCGACTTCCTCAGTGAATGGTTTGCTGCGAAGCCAGACTGGAGCGATGCAGCAAACTAACTCACCGACTAACAGAACAACTCCGTCTACCGCTCCGGCAACAATAGCCATGGTAGCAATGGTTGGGCCGAGTTTTGTCAGCCCAACACTCAGCGTTTGAAAAACCAGCGGCGAAGGATGCTGGTGGATGTTTGAAGATGTTGGGATGATGAAGCGTCAGCCCAACCTACCGCTCCGGCGAGATTTGCAGTGGCATTGCTGTTGTAGGTTAATGAAATGGACGCCTCCCCCCACGACGGCATCGCAATGTGCCAAAGTGGAAGTCCGAAGAACCACCAAATGAGGGGAAGCGTCATGGACAA
>JAYSKH010000447.1:0-12983 GCA_043726505.1 Undibacterium sp.
TCTGCGCGAACTACAAGCCAGCAGTTGAAGCTGACATGTAGATTTGCCGCGCAGCCTCTAAAAAGAAACATGACAAGACTGAGGAGTTACCAAAATGGCACGCACAATACATTGCATCAAACTGGACAAGGAAGCTGAAGGCCTGGATTTCCCTCCGTATCCCGGCGAACTGGGCAAAAAAATCTACGAAAGCGTTTCCAAGGAAGCCTGGGCAGCATGGCTCAAGCACCAGACGATGCTGGTCAATGAAAACCGCCTGAACCTGGCTGATACCCGCGCGCGCAAGTATCTGGCAACGCAGATGGAAAAGCATTTCTTCGGCGACGGCGCCGATGCAGCCACTGGTTATGTACCGCCGACAGAATAAGTATTCTGTAGCACCAACAAAAAGCCCGCTGTGCATTGCCAGCGGGCTTTTTGCTGGGCCAACGATTTTAAAATTTTAGCGTTTTAACGCCTTCAGGCGTTCCCAGCAGGCACACGTCCGCCGCTTGCCGCGCAAACAGACCTACCGTCACTACGCCGACAATATTGTTGATCGCGGCTTCAGTCGCAGCCGGATCGGTGATCTGCAGGCCATGCATGTCAATAATCACATTGCCGTTATCCGTCAGCAAGGGCTGGCCGTCTTTCAGCCGCAAGCGTGGCTCGCCGCCGATTTGCGCCAGCTTTTGCGCAACCACGGTGCGTGCCATTGGCACCACTTCCACCGGCAGCGGAAACTTGCCCAGCACGTCTACCAGCTTGGAACCATCGGCGATGCAGATGAATTTCTTCGCAACCGAGGCGACGATCTTTTCACGCGTCAATGCCGCGCCGCCGCCCTTGATCATCGCGCCCTGCGGCGTGATCTCATCAGCGCCATCGATGTACACGGGCATGGATTCAACCTCGTTCAGATCCAGCACCGCTATGCCGTGCGAGCGCAGCCGTGCCGCGGTGGCTTCTGACGATGCGACTGCGCCTTTGATCTTGTCCTTCATCTTGGCCAGTTCATCAATGAAAAAATTGGCGGTAGAACCGGTGCCTACGCCGATGATTTCATTTTCTACAACGTACTGGATTGCGGCGCGCGCAACTTCCTGCTTAAGCTCGTCCTGGGTCATGATTTTCACTAAAGAGTGGGAAATTTCAAATGCCGGTATTGTAATGGATGAAGCCGGTCTAGTCGCCAAATTGCTGGTCTACGGGCGGTTGGCGCCAAGAACGCCAATCAAGGTTGATTTTTTACCAATCTGTATTAACATGTAGAAAACTATTGCATGTTTCCCAGTGTCAGCAACCTTGCATGCACTAATCGATGCAAATTCATTCAAGTGTCCTCGCACTATGAGTAATCGATTCGAAGAGTTCAGTTTCCCCTCCGTCAGCAGTGAGCATGCGTTGACATTGGATACGACCAAAAACGACGATGCCTCGTCGCCGCGTCGCCTGCAATATTTGCTCGATAACACCCCCGCAATCATCTATACCAGCGTCCCGACAGGAGACTTCAAGATGACCTTCGTCAGCGGAAACGCCTACAAGGTTCTTGGCTATCGCCCTGAAGAAATGGTTGCAGACCCGAATTTCTGGTTTAACCATATTCATCCGGACGATATTCCGTCTATTTTTTCCAGCTTGGCAATGTTATTCACGGAGGGCAAACGCACCTATGAATATCGATTCCTAAGCCAGTCTGGCCAGTATGTTTGGATGCACGACATGCTACACCTGGTCCGTGACCAGCAGGGAGCCCCCATAGAAGTCGTAGGTTCGCTAACGGACATTACTGAACGAAAACAGATGGAAGAGGCATTGCACAAAGAAGGACAGGAACAACAACTGCTGATCCAGAAACTGCAAGAAGCCCAGGCACAGTTGCTGCAATCAGAAAAAATGGCGTCAGTGGGCCAATTGGCCGCCGGCATCGCTCATGAAATCAATAACCCTGTAGGTTTCGTGAACTCCAACATGGGTTCTTTGCAAAACTACATACAGACATTGTTTGGCCTAATCGGACAATACGAGCAATTACTTCAGCAATCTCCGCAACAGGCCGAAATCACGCCACGGATAGAGGCACTGAGAAAAAAAGCAGACATCGATTTCATGAAAGAGGATATTGAAGCGCTGGTGGGCGAATCAATGGACGGACTAAAACGAGTCAAGGACATCGTGCAATCGCTTAAGGACTTTTCCCATGTGGGGGAAAGCGATTGGCAGGAAGCTGACATCCACAAGGGAATAGAAAGTACGCTCAATATCGTCATGAACGAAATCAAGTACAAGGCGGTTATTGAAAAAGACTACGGTGCAATTCCCTTAGTAAAGTGCATTATTTCGCAACTGAACCAGGTTTTCATGAACCTGCTTGTCAACGCCTCGCACGCAATCAAGAATACCGGGGTTATCCGTATCAGCACCGGCAGCACGTCCGCCCCCGGCGCCAGACAATGGATATGGATCAGGTTCAGCGATACCGGCTCCGGAATTCCTGCAGAAAACCTGACACGCATATTCGAGCCCTTTTTTACGACCAAACCTGTCGGCAGCGGCACAGGACTTGGATTGTCATTGTCTTACGGCATCATTAAAAAACATGGCGGACGCATCGAAGTCGATAGCGAACCCGGAAAAGGCAGCACGTTCACGATACATCTGCCTGTACAACAAGATAACTGACTAATTGAATCGGGCCCGGCGCTAGGGAAACCACAATAATCTGCCAATCATAAGAGACGCATTTTTATGCCTAACGAATCCGACAGCAACAATGATGACGCCGAGTCTCGGCCCAAGGAAGTTGCCGGGAATGAAGATGCTGAACTCAAGCATGGGTATGATTTTGCACTCGAACAGATTGACAAGGAGGTGCTGGCAAATCTGGAAAAAAAACTGCATACGCGGCGTAAGCAATTCGATGAGCTACTGTACGAAAGCATGATAGCCAGTCCGCAACTATCGGCGCGACTCAAGCAGGTCGACGCCGAAAAACTGAACATCATCCGGGTAGCCTATTCCTCGTCAATGATCGAGACTTCCAATCGGCAAATCTCCATGCGTAACCGAATCGACGCAGACATTCTGCTGCGGGATATGGGACTCGGCCTGGGCTGGCGCCTGAGTGTCTACCGTAACTACCTTCAGGCGCTGCTCCCTGTCTTATGGGACGCAAGTGAAAATCACTTCGACCGGTTCACCACGCTTACCAATACCATGAGCAAGATCATTTTTTCCGACATCTGCGTAGCTCTGGATTCTTATCGAACTGACTCGTCCTCAGCAGCCGAAAATGGCAGCCAGGTTGTAAATGCCGATTACGCCAACACACGTGATGAACTAACGGGTCTGCCGAATCGCAGCTTACTGATGGATAGAATACGCCAGGCTCTACCGTCGGCAGATAGAAAAGGCAGTGTTGTTGCTCTGATCCATCTGGGCCTGGATCATTTCAAACTGATTAATGACGGCATTGGCTTCTCGACGGGAGACCAGATATTAAAAGGGATAGGAGAACGTCTGCATAGATGCGTCAGAGAGGGCGATACGGTTTCATATCATGGCGCTGACGAATTTATCATTGTTCTCAAGGATATTGATGATTCCAGTCACGTCGGCAATATTTGTGAAAAAATTACTCACATAGTTGCCCAGCCTTTTTTTATAAACAATAAGAACTTCCATGTAACCTGCAGCATGGGCGTGTCGCTTTATCCTCAAGATGGAAGAGATGAGGATGTTCTGTCCAAGTATGCAGATATTGCGTTGACCCGCGCCAAAGAAATGGGGCGAAACAATTTCCAATTCTTTTCATTAGAAATGAACGAAAAGATGTTGGAAAAAATCAGGATTGCGAATGATCTGCATGCGGCGATCGCCAATAACCAACTACTGATGCACTATCAGCCTAAAGTCGATCTGAACAGTGGCAAAGTAGTCGGCCTGGAGGCTTTGGTCCGCTGGCAGCATCCTGAGCTCGAAATGATCCCACCTTCGCTCTTCATCCCTGTCGCAGAAGAAACTGGCCTGATCAATAGCGTAGGCGACTGGGTTTTAAAACAGGTATGCAGCGACATACGGCAATGGATGAACGATGGATTGCAGGTGCCGAATATTGCCGTCAATGTGTCAGCCAGGCAGTTTCAGAATCCCGAGTTTGCACACGCGCTGATGAGCACATTGTCAATCGGGAAAATTTCACCCTCCATGATTTCACTGGAAATCACGGAAAGCATCTTGATGAATAACAACGTTTCCATAGAAAGCATCCTGAAAAACATCAAGGAGCTTGGCATCACGTTGGCACTGGATGATTTCGGCACCGGTTATTCCGCACTTAGTTATCTGAAGCACTTCCCTTTTGACTGCGTCAAACTGGACCAGTCCTTTGTCAAGGATATCAATATCAATGCGGGAGATGCCGCCATTTCCAAAGCTGTCATTTCAATGGCGCATAGCCTGGGATTGAGAGTGATTGCGGAAGGTGTTGAAACTGAAGCCCAATGCGAGTTCCTTTGTGACCAGATGTGCGATGAAATACAAGGCTATTTTTTTTGCAGGCCCCTGCCGGCTTCTGATCTGAAGACACTATTATTGGCGGATCGGCGCCTGCCTGCTCATTTACTGCGCATGGAAAAACCTCCGCGCACGCTGCTACTGGTCGATGATGAGCCGAATATATTGGCATCCCTGAAAAGATTGCTGCGACGAGAGGGATATCAGATCCTGTTGGCCAACAGCGGCAGCGAGGGATTGCAGGTGCTGGGAAAACACAAGGTTGACGTCATCATTTCCGACCAGCGAATGCCCAACATGACCGGCGTAGAATTTCTCCGTGCAGCTAAAATCAGCCATCCTGACACTGTACGTATCGTATTGTCCGGCTACACTGAATTGCAATCGATCACCGATGCCATCAATGAGGGCGCGATCTATAAATTTTTGACCAAGCCCTGGGAAGATGAGCAGCTTCGTTCGAATATAAAGGAGGCGTTTAACCACAAGGAGATGGCAGACGAAAATCGTCGCCTGAGCTTTCAAATACAGGCCAGCAACCAGGAACTGGCAAAGGCCAACCGGCTGCTCGCGGACATCCTCCTTCAAAAACAGCAGCAGATCAAGCGTGACGAAATCAGCCTGGAAATCGTCAGAGAAGCGTTACAGCACATTCCGTTAGCGTTGATCGGCGTGGACGACGACAGCATGATTGCCTTCATCAATACCGCCGCTGAAATCCTGTTTCTCGCCGCATCCCCGATACTGGGGGCGGATATAGATGACTTCTTACCCGGATTCAGCAGGCTGGTGAAAAATACCGGCGAAGGGGATGTTTTCCAGATCGTCATAGCAGGACGGTCTTTTGAGGTGAGCTGGCGTGTCATGGGAGAGAGCTCCAGGTCAAGAGGAAAACTAATTACCTTCAAGGACATGCAACATGGGTAGCAAGGGCAACCAAGGTAAAACGAAGCAGCTAGAGCTGGAGCAAGCGGAGGTAGGCATGCAGATTGCCGCTGATCTGAAAGATGCCCATGGGAACGTGCTATTGCAGACAGGGACCATGCTGACGGAATCCTCCATTAAATCTCTGCTGCGTCGTGGCGTGACTGACATCAGTATCGTCGACACAGACGAACCGACCTTGGACCCGCGGATAGAACAGGAGCGCGTCAAAAATCGGCTGAGCAAACTATTCCGAAAATCCCACGCCGAAGAGCCTAACCGCCTATTGATGGATTATGTATCCTTATATCGCGTTGGCAAAAAATATGAATGACATTCTTGCCGCCGACGTGATCAAAAAAATTCAGGATCTTCCTGCATTATCCTCTGTCGTCACCGAGTTGCTGAGCAGCATAGACCAGGAGGAAGTGGACGTTGATAGCATTGCCACAAAAATATCCCATGACCTCGCGCTGACGGCAAAAACGCTCAGACTGGCCAATTCATCTTTTTACGGCATGCAGCATAAAATTACCAGCATTCAAGAGGCAATTGCTGTATTGGGGTTCCGTAACGTCAGAACACTCATCACTACAACGGCGATTACTGGAAGTTTCAGAAAAACTCAGTCGGGTTTGTTTAATTTTCGCTCATTCTGGCAGCATTCCATCGCCACTGCCGTATGTGCAAAACAACTGGCCCGGCATATGAAAACCAGTGAAGAATATGCATTTATTGCCGGTTTACTACATGACATAGGCAAGCTGGTACTGGCAACGCGGTACGCGGAGCAATATGAGCAAGTCATGATATTTCGTGCGGAGCAGGACTGTTATATGCAGGACGCAGAACGCGCCATCCTTTCCATAGACCACACGGAAGTAGGAAAGGCGCTCACGGAACACTGGAAATTTCCGGAAGAAATGCAAAAGGCGGTTGCACATCATCATGATGCAGACCAAGCGGAGAGCGGCATACTTACCACTATCGTGCATGTTGCCAATGCCATGTCCCATGCATTGGATCTTGCCGAAGATGAGACTACGCTGGTGCCTCGCATTAGCGAAAGCGCATGGAATAAACTGAAGCTGACTCAGGAAGCCAGTGCAGAAATCTTCAAGGAAACAGAAAAACAATTTGAAGAAATCTGCCAGATACTCATCAACTGAAGGCCCGATGTGAATAATGAAAACAATCAAATTCCTTTAGCCAACACTACGAGGCTAGAAGCTTCTCCGCTAGGGCACAATACAGAAGCATCCACCGGCCCTTTGATGTCTCCTGAAAAAGCTCTCGATCGTGGAGCGCTGAACCTGATGGGGTTTGAGCTTTCTCAATTTTTGGATAGTAATCCTGTTCCGACCTTTGTCATCAACAATGAGCATGTGATTACCCATTGGAATAAGGCCTGCGAGCATATCCTAGGATATTCATCGGCCTCCATGGTGCAAACCAAAAGACAGTGGGTACCCTTTTACCGCAGCAAGCGGCCCGTTCTAGCCGACCTGATCATAGGGGAGGATTCCGAACATCGTATCGCGGAATTCTACGGCCAAAGATACAAGGGGTCGCAGTCAATCAAAGGCGCCTATGAAGCCGATGATTTTTTTCCCAACCTTGGGTTAAGCGGTTTATGGATACATTTTACGGCGGCGCCTTTATATAACAGCAAAGGGGAGATCGTCGGAGCTATCGAAAGTCTTGAAGATATCACCGAAAGGCGCGAAGCCGAGAATGGACTGCGACAGGCACATGATAACCTGGATAACCTTGTCAAAAAAAGGACTGCGCAATTAGCGGCAGATATCAAGCAACGAGAAACCGTTGAACTGGAGCTAATCCGGCGCAACACTGAACTGACTGAGCTTAACGCCAAGCTGAGCAAGGCACAAGAACAGCTGCTGCAATCCGAAAAACTTGCCTCCATCGGACAACTGGCCGCTGGCGTGGCGCATGAAATCAATAATCCGGTCGGCTATATTTTTTCGAACTTCGGTACGCTGGAAAATTATCTGGAGCTGCTATTCCAGATGCTTGGCGCGTACGAAGAAAGTGAGCAATACATCTCGTCTTCGGATGTAGCCGAGAAATTAAAAAATATCCGTGGGCAGATAGAACTGGATTTCTTGAAAGAAGATATACCGGTCTTGATGCAGCAGTCCAAGGAGGGGATTGCCCGGGTTCGTAAAATTGTCCAGGACCTCAAGGACTTTTCACGCATCGACAACAATCAGGAATGGCAGTGGGCTAATTTGCATCAGGGCATAGACTCGACACTAAATATCGTCAACAACGAAATCAAATACAAGGCCGATGTCATCAAAGATTACGGTGCGATACCCGACATCGAGTGCCTGCCGTCGCAAATTAATCAGGTCATCATGAATCTGGTGGTCAATGCCTCGCATGCCATTGGCAGCGAACGCGGCAAAATAGGAATCCGCACATGGGTGGAAAATGAAATGGTTAGCCTCGAAGTATCAGATACGGGCTGCGGCATCTCCAAGGAATTGGTTTCCCGGATTTTTGATCCTTTCTTTACAACCAAGCCAGTAGGTAAAGGAACCGGGCTGGGCTTGTCGCTTTCTTATGGCATCGTAAAAAGACACAACGGCCAGATTCTGGTCTCCAGCGAGCCTGGCAAAGGAAGCATCTTTACCATCGTCTTGCCGATCAGTCATATCGAAACCGGCGCTTCAGGTCAGGATCTTGAAAATGGTGAGCAATGATTGATGACTCGATAGCAGGCACGCCTGCGAGAATTCTATGCGTAGATGATGAACCTAACATTCTTGCATCGCTACGCCGGCTGTTTCGCGCCAAAGGCTATACCGTGCTGGCAGCGGCCGGCGGCCATGAGGGACTTGCGTTGCTTGAGAGCGAGAGCGTAGACCTGGTGATTTCCGATATGCGGATGCCGGTCATGGACGGCGCAGCTTTTCTTGAACAGGTCCGGTCGCGCTGGCCCGATACGATACGACTGCTGCTGACCGGATATGCAGACATACAATCGATTATCGATGCAATCAACCGCGGTGAGATCTATCGGTATATCACCAAACCCTGGGACGATCATGACATTCTGCTGGTCGTTCGGCATGCGCTGGAACGCAAGGCACTTGAAGCCGAAAAGCGGCGCCTTGAGGAACTGACTCATCGTCAGAATGAAGAACTGAAAGCCTTGAACGCCAGCCTCGAAGCAAAAGTGCAGGAACGCACTCTTGCTCTTCAGGCTGCCAATGAAAAACTAAAAAATAGTTTCCTGACGTCGATCAAGGTATTTTCAAATGTCATCGAGATGCGGGGTGGCAAGCTGGCAGGCCATTCGCGACGGGTAGCAGACCTGGCCCGGAAAATTTCCCTCAGGATGGGAATGAACCCTCGGGAAGCGCAGGAAATTTTTGTAGCTGGCCTGCTGGCGGATATAGGGAAAATAGGCTTCTCAGATGAGTTATTGGCGGTTCCATTAAATATGATGAATGGAGATCAGCTCGGCCAATTTCACAGGCATACGCTGCGTGGAGAACAACTGTTAATGCCACTGGAAGACCTCCAGAGTACTGCGCGGATACTGCGCTCGCAACACGAGCGTTACGATGGCGGCGGCTTTCCGGACGGCTTGAGCGGAGATGGCATACCGCTGGGCTCCCGCATCCTGTCGATTGCCGGCGACTATGACAATTTACAGCTGGGAGTACTGCTTCAGCGGCGCATATCTGCTGAAGAGGCCCAAAAACTGATATTGCGGGGGGCAGGCAGCCGGTATGATGAGGCGGTATCTGCAGCCTTCAAATACGTGGTCATGGGCATAGGAGACGAAGAGACCATTGATGACGTAGAGGTCGCAGCACTCGATTTGCAACCCGGCATGGTGCTTTCACGGGATCTGCTGTCACGCGACGGTATCTTGCTGCTGCCCGCTGAACACGTGCTGACTGAGCGTATGATAGAAAAATTGGTGCAATATTGCACGGTTCAGGACAGTCATTTAATCATTCGCATTCACCGGAGAAAATGATGCGCAGAATTTTACTGGTGGACGATGAACAGAATATATTGCACGCCTTACATCGAAGCCTAAGACCCATTGCGAAGAAACTGGACATTGAGCTTGAAATGTTTACCGACCCGCAAGCAGCAATCCAGCGCCTGAGCGAAGAAAGTTTTGATGTCGTTCTGTCCGATTACCATATGCCCCGGCTGAATGGCGTGGATTTCCTGCGAATCACCAGGGAAATCCAGCCCGAGACGGTGAGAATGATGCTGAGCGCGTCGGCTGATTTCAGCACCATCATGGGCGCTGTCAATGATGCAGAAGTTTTCAAATACATCGTTAAACCATGGACTACGTTCGAGCTTGAACAGGTAGTGCAATTGTCTTTTGAGCGCCACGACCAACTGGTGGAAGAGCGAAAACTGGCGGATGAACAACGCGCCAAACGCGATCAGACGACAGCAGCGGAAAAAGAAGCCCGTCAACTGGAAAATCTTGAACCCGGCATCACCAAGGTTAACTGGGGGCCGGGCGGCTCCGTGTTGCTGGACGAAGGAGATTAATCCCTAGTACGCCTGCAATGGTGGCTCGTCCATCAGTGCGATCTGCTCACGCAACTCCAATACCCTGTCCTGCCAGTAGCGCTGTGTGTTAAACCAAGGGAATGCCTGCTTGAAAGCGGGATCATCCCAGCGCTGGGCCAGCCATGCGGAGTAATGCAGCAAGCGCAGGCTGCGTAGTGCCTCCACCAAGTGCAGCTGGCGCGGCTGAAAATCCTGGAAGTCTTCATAACCGGCCAGAATGTCGCTAAATTGTGTGGTCATCTCGGCGCGCGTGCCTGACAGCAGCATCCACAAGTCCTGGATTGCAGGGCCAGTGCGGCTGTCGTCAAAATCGACAAAATGCGGGCCGGCATCGGTCCACAGCACGTTGCCTATGTGGCAATCTCCATGCAGCCGTAGTACTGGCACATCGCCGGCACGGTCGTAACAGCGGGCAACACCGTCCAGCACCATTTCTGCCGTGCTGCGGTAGGCACTTAACAGGTCAGGCGGAATGAAATCGTTGGCCAGCAAAAAATCCAGCGGCTTGCGTCCGAAGCTATCCATATCAAGCGCAGGCCTGGATTGATAGGCTTGTGTGGCACCCACTGCGTGGATGCGGCCTATGAAGCGGCCCAGCCACTCCAGCGTGTCCGGATTATCAAGCTCCGGCGCCCTGCCGCCGTGTTTGGCAAAGACGGCAAACCGGAAACCCTGGTAGTTGTGCAGGCTCTGGCCATCCGGCATGGCGAGCGCGGGCACGACGGGAATTTCCCGCTCCGCCAGCGTTTGCACAAACGCATGCTCTTCCAGTATCTGCGCATCAGACCAGCGTTGCGGCCGGTAGAATTTGGCCACCAGCGGCGGGCCATCTTCGATGCCCAACTGGTATACGCGGTTTTCATAACTATTTAGCGCCAGCAGGCGGCCATCGCAACGGAATTCGGCTTGCTGCAAGGAATCCAGCGCATCCAGCACGCTGTCGGGGCTTAAATCGGCAAAGGACTCAGGTTGGTTAGTTTCGCTCATGCGCTATTGTACTTTCTCCGGAGGTGCGGGCGAACATTGAATAATAGTTAAGGCGGCCCCACATGTTCTCCTATCCACCCCTGCCGCAACACGTGCCCTGGCGTAAAAGCTGGGTTACACTGCCGGTATTTACACCTTATCAAGAGCCATACCATGCATCTGGACCAACCCCTTTCCGATAAAGAATTCAACGAACTGGACAAATTCCTGATGTCTGACCGCGTCGGCGACGACGGTATGACGATGGATGCGTTGCACGGTTACCTGACCGCCATCGCCATAGGTCCGGAGGTCATTCCAATGGCGGAATGGTTGCCGCTGGTGTGGGGATTGCCCGACGACGGCGAGCCCAATTTCAAGAATGAAAAGGAAATGGAGCGTATCACCAGCCTGATCGCCCGCTTCATGAATGAAGTGGCCATCACGTTTGAAGTCGCGCCGCAGGAATTTGAACCGCTGTTCTGCGTGATGGAGCAGGACGGCAAGGAGCTGATCGACGGTGAAACCTGGGCCTGGGGGTTCTGGGAAGGCATGCAGCTGCGTGATGAAGCCTGGCAGCCGATACGCGACTCCAACATCGCTCCTATGCTGCGTCCTGTCTACCTTCTCGGCGCGGAAGAGATAGAGGAAGAGGAAATGGCACTCGTCGATACGCCGCTGAAATGCCACAAGCTGGCAATAGAACTGGAAGCGGCGATACCAGAGATCCGCCGTTTCTGGGCGCCTTTGCGCAAATCCGGCGTGACCACCGTTAAGCGCGAGGCTCCGAAGGTCGGCCGCAATGATGTATGCGACTGCGGCAGCGGCAAGAAATACAAAAAATGCTGTGGCGCCGAGCCTACCATTCACTAAGCACTAGGCAGGCGCTGTCAAACGTAGACCAAGGCGCATCGAATGCGCCTTTTTTTTGGCAAAATCACTGTGCGGATAGCCTGAATGAATCCTCTAGTCTAGAGCTTCAGGCTTAAAATTATCTGTGCTATGGTCAGGCCTGCCATTTTCACCCATTTTTCATGGAGCAACACATGAGCCTGCAAGACCAGTTTATCCAAGCCCAGGCGGATTCAAAGAATCTGCCCGAACGTCCAGACAATATGACCTTGCTGAAAATATATGCATTATTCAAGCAGGCCAGCTCTGGTGATGCGAGCGGCGACCGGCCGGGCTTTACCGATATGGTAGGCCGCGCCAAGTTTGACGCTTGGGCTGCTCTAGCCGGCACGGACAAGGAAACAGCGATGCAGCAGTACATCGACCTGATCAGCGACCTGCAAGACTAAACCCTACAGGTCGCCAGCCTCGTCCGGCTATCTGCGATTACTGGAAAGCGTCAGGATTCAGCAGATTAGGCGGGCGCTGTTTGCTATCCAGCGCTGCAATCAAATTATCCGCAGCGCAGTTGGCCATGGCCTTGCGGGTCGGCGCGGAAGCGCTGGCTATGTGCGGCGTCAGCACGACATTGTCCAGGCTGAGGAAGTCCTGATGAAATTTGGGCTCGTTCTCAAATACATCCAGCCCGGCCGCCGCGATCTTTTTTGCTTTCAGCGCAGCGATCAGCGCTACGTCATCCACAATACCTCCGCGCGCCAGATTCACCAGCGTGGCGCCGGGTTTCATCATGTCCAGCTCCGCAGCGCCTATCGTATGGCGGGATTCGGCGGAATACGGCAGCACCAGTACGACGTGGTCCGCTGTGCGCAGCAGTTCTTCCTTGCTGACATAACGCGCATTGTTGGCATGCGCTTCCTGCTTTTCTCCCAGCCGTGAGCGGTTATGGTAGATCACCTGCATGTCGAAACCCATGGAGCGGCGCGCGATTGCCTGCCCTATCCTGCCCATGCCGATCACGCCCAACGTGGAACCGTGCAGATCAGCACCGAGGAAATAATCGTAACGCCATTTTTGCCATTTTCCTGCGCGCAGCCAGTGTTCTGATTCGGTAATGCGGCGCGCGGTCGCCATCAACAGCGCCCAGCCGAAATCAGCCGTGGTTTCAT
>JAYSKH010000448.1:0-1936 GCA_043726505.1 Undibacterium sp.
ACAAACATCACCCTCGTCCCGTCTGGCTCCCATTTACCCAAAACGCTTGAAAGCGGGAGATACGATAGGCCTCGTCAGTCCTGCAGGTGCCACGTATGAAAGAGAACCGGTGGATATCGCCATCGAGACACTTCAGGCGCTGGGCTTCAAGGTCAAGCAAAGCCCTTACCTACGTGGCCGCTACGGGCATTTCGGCGGTACCGATGCACAGCGCGCCGACGGCATCAACAGCATGTTTGCCGATGACAGCGTGGACGGCATCATGGCCATGACAGGTGGTTCCGGCTGCAACCGCATCGTCGACAAGCTCGACTATGCGCTGATACGTAAGCATCCAAAATTTTTCGGCGGCTACAGCGACCTGACGTCGCTGGTTAATGCCATACAGGTGCAAACCGGGCTGGTGACTTTCCACTGTCCGATGGGCGCGTCGGAATGGAATGAATTCAGTACATCCCACTTCCGCTCTGTCGTCATGGAAGGCGAAGCTGCGCTGCTGCGCAACCCTAATGATGCAAAACAACGCGGCGACAATCTGGTGCAAACTCAGGACAGGATACGTACCTTGCGCGGCGGACGTGCGCGCGGGCCGCTGATAGGCGGCAACCTGGCGGTGCTGACGTCGCTGGCAGGCTCTGCCTACTGGCCGAATTTCCGCGGCGCCATCCTGTTCATTGAAGAGGTCAATGAATACATTTACCGCGTAGACCGCATGCTGTCACAGCTGCGGCTAGCGGGCGCGCTGCAGCAGCTTGGCGGCGTCGTCATCGGCAAGTTCACCAAATGCACCCCTGGCGAAGGCTATGGCACACTGACGCTGGATGAAGTATTTGACGACTACTTCCTGCCCTTGAACATACCCGTGTTCAGCGGCGCGATGATAGGCCATATCAAACTCAAATTTACCGTACCCGTCGGCGGCGAGGTCGAGATAGATGCCGATGCAGGCAGCATACAATTGCTGCGCCCTGCCGTTATCTGAATTTGCCAGCTCACTTTTTTTTGCCAGCTCATTTAGCCAGATCATTTAGCCAGCTTATTTGCCAGCCCGCACTTCCTGTTTACACGTCCTATGTCCGGGTTAGGTTGACCCTGTCTGGTATTTTAATTTTCTAAGATTTTTATGCATCCACTCAAAAAGCTACTGCATTACGCCAAGGCTTATCGCCGCGATTTCCGGCTGGCGACGCTGTATTCCATTCTGAACAAATTTTTCGACGTGCTGCCGGAGGTGCTGATAGGCGTTGCCGTGGATATCGTCGTCAATGGTGACAAAAGTTTTCTGGCGAAAAAAGTGCTGGGTAATTTCGGCATTACCGATACCTGGCACCAGTTGATCTTACTGGGCGTACTCAATGTGATCATCTGGGGCGGCGAATCCTGGTTTGAATATCTGCTGTCGATCAAATGGCGCAAACTTGCGCAAAACCTGCAGCATGACCTGCGCCTGGATACCTATGATCACGTGCAGAAACTGGAAATGGCGTATTTCGAAAACCAGCGCACCGGCAACCTGATGTCCATCCTGAATGAAGACATCAACCAGATGGAACGCTTCCTGAACGGCGGCGCCAACCAGATCATCCAGGTGGTCTGTTCTTCCATCATGGTCAGCGCCGTGTTCTTTGCATTACAGCCTTCGCTTGCGGTTGTGTCGCTGCTGCCGGTGCCTGCGATCCTGATAGGCGCGTTCTGGTTCCAGAAGCTGCTTGAACCGCGCTACGCAGAAGTCAGGGAAGCGGCCGGTGATGTCAGCGCGCGCCTGAACAATAACCTGCTGGGCCTCGCCACCATCAAGGCCTTTGCGACCGAAGCCTTTGAAGCCAAGCATATTGCAGAAGCCAGCAACGCGTACAAGGCCGCCAATGGCCGCGCGATCGGCGTCAGCTCCGCCATTACGCCTGTCATACGCATGGCGATCCTGGCTGGTTTTACC
>JAYSKH010000449.1:0-13540 GCA_043726505.1 Undibacterium sp.
GCGCTCCTGCTCATCTATCACACTGGCTCCATTGGGTCCATTGGCTCCGTCTGCACGGGCCAACATGCTGCTACCTGCCAGCAGCACAGAGACGGCAAGCAATACAGCATGCAGCAAGCGCACAGCTCGCGGGCGCCGCACGTCAGCCCGCCTCTGAGCGGCGGAAAGCCAGCAGCACGTTGTCTGAAGGATCGCCGGCCTGCAGCAGCTTGCTGCCGGTGTGCAGCATGCCCGCCGCCTCAACCCGCTGTATCCACGTATCCAGGCTCTCAAAGAAGCGCAGCTCGGCGGCATTGGTCGCCCAGGATTCACCCAGTCCGGCATTAAACACGCAGTGCGCCAGGCTGACAAAGGCATTCATTTCCGGCGTGGTGACGTCATGGTCGCGCAGGATGAAATAGCCGCCCGGGCGCAAGGTCCTGGCGATAGACTGCAGGAAAGGTCCGAGTTTTTCCACTTCCATGTGGTGCAAGCCGACATAGCAGCTGATCAGGTCGGCGCTTTCCGCCGGCAGGTCCAGCGGCGCATAATCGTTGAGTGGTACGAAGCTGCCTATCTTGCGCAACTGGCCGCGCTCCACGATATCCACCGGCGAGTTGTTGGCTTCCTTGTCATGTACCAGCGTGACACCGCCCGACAGCCGCAAATGCTTGCGCAAGGCATTGACATAACGCCCGGTGCTACCTATCTCTACATAGTCTGTAAACTTGGCTTTCTTGCCCAGCAGCTCGGCTGTCTGGCGCCCCATTTCTTCCTTCTGCTCACGCAGCGACGGCAGCGCATAACGCAGCAGCGACAACGGCGGCGTTACCTCAGGCAAGCCGGCCTGTACCGCACGGTAGATTGCCTCGTCATTATCGTGCTGCGCCACCGATTGCTTGATCAGCGTGTGCAGCCTGTCTTCCGGGTACAGGTGGAAAATGTTTTGCAGGAAGGCATAAAATTTATCTGCCTGCCGTACGTCTCTATACACACTATGGAATAGCGATGCATGCGCCGGCCTCGATGCCCCTGCATCGGCTTCCATCAGCGTAGGCAAATAGTATTTATCCCATAGTGCGCCGCGCAGACGGTAGCCAGGGTCCAGGTAACGCTTGACCTCGAACAGCTCGCGCGCCCTCGGATAAGCCTGGTGGAATTGCTCGGCTGTTGCGTGCAGCTGGTAAGGAAGGTAGTAAGTGCCGCCACATTCAATGACAGCATCAATCAGTTCTCGCGTCCACACGGCCACGCGCTCCTTGGCGTTGTCGCGTGTTCTTTGCTTGTGGTACAGCACAAAGGCAAAAGTCTCGCCGCGCGCCCACGCCATCAGCGTGCCCGGGTCCGCCAGTGCGTGGCGGATCGAGATGTTGATCATGTTGACCTTGTGCTTGTTCAGCACCGCCGCCATGCGTGGCACAAAATCCAGCAGCCGGTCATACGGAACAAAATACTCCTGCAGCACATAGGTGCGGCGCCGGCGGCCCAGCGGTTCCAGCTCGGCGGTGTCATAGCCCGCCTCGTAATTGCGCCAGTGGACCTTCTTGGACAAGAACAGCAAAGGATCGATCAGGTATTCGCGCCGCAGCTTGCCCATCGGCGTTTCGGAAATCGCCCACAGGAAGTATTTTTCCAATGGATAGATGCGGCGCAAGGCTTGCAGCCGGTGCCGCGTGGTAGCAGGCGCTTCGGTCCTGAACCACGACACCGAGCGCGCCCTCTGGTACAGCGGCGGATACAGGTCGGCATTGTGGAACACCGCATCTTCACGGTGCCGCACATTGGCGTCAAACCAGGCTGGGTAGGAAGCAGTGAGCATCTTGGTGCTGCGCCGTTCCACGCGGATATTCTCCACCAGATCCAGTTCCACTTCGGTGATGATGCCGATAGCGCCGTAGCTGCCTATTGCCGCATAAAACAGTTCACTGTTTTCTGTGGGACTCGCGTTCAGCGCTTCACCACTGGCCAGCACCAGTACAATATTGCGCACCGACAGCACCACGGGGCCAAGGCCGATATAACGACCGTGCGCATTCACCGACAGCGAGCCGCCCACGGTGAAGTTGGCATAGGTCTGCATGATCTTCACTGCCAACCCGTGCGGATCGGCAAAACGCTGGATGTCGCACCAGCGTATGCCGGCCTGCACGCGTATCGTGCGCGCCTGAGGATCAAAGTTCAGCACCTCGTTCATCTCGCGCATGTCCAGGTGCAGGCTGCCGCGACTGGCGGTCTGGCCGCCCATGCTGAAATGGCCACCGCCCACCGACACCGGGAACGAAGAATCTTTCAGTATGGTTTGGACATCGGACGTTGCATGGGGCGTTGCAATGGCAAAAACCGGAATGCGGTTGAGCTGGGTAACGTCGTTGACGGTAGGCATAGAGGATTAAAGTGAGATATCGACAGACAGGTAGCCGCTGCGGGCCATGGGATCTTTGCCGTAGCGGTTATCCCCTTCAACGCCGCGTTTCAGCAATTGCGTCAGCAGCCACAGCGGCCCCAGCACAGGAATCAGCGCTGCCAGCAGCGTCCATCCGGAACGGCCTATGTCATGCAGCCGCTGCGCAAATACCGCGCACGCACACCACAGGAAGGCCGCCGCAAACACCGCACTACCGTAGCTGCCGGCCAGCTCGCCACCCAGCATGCCAAAGGCCGTGCACAGTACACCGGCAATCAGCAGCCGGTAAAACATGCTGCCGCGCGCAGCGCGTCCCTCGCTCATGACAAACGAAGCCATCATTTCAGTATTCATAGTGATCATTTCCACGATAGCGTTTCAGCCGCCGGATTCCTTGCCGCGCATTTCCAAAATGCGTGCCGCTTACAGTTGCGATTCTGTCCAGCGAATCCTGCCACGGATGGGCAAACTTGGCAACATGAATAGCGGGCTGCCGCGCGACCGTGCCATCACCATGTACCTTTACGCGGTGGCAGCGTGCAGCCCCAGCACCCGCCAGGCCAGCGTAGTCAGTTCCTGCACCATCTCCTCCTGCCCTAGCCTGCCGTCGGGCCGGTACCAGGTATATAAAAACCCCGGCAGGCTGCATGCCGCGAGCGCCGTCACCCTAGTCTCGTTAAAGTCCAGCATGCCGTCGCACCGTCCCTGTTCCAGCAGGCTGCACAGCCTATCGTAAAAATGGTGCGCCAGCTTGTTCAACTTGTCCTTGTAAGCGGCACTGTAGACCTGCGGTTCGCGGTAACCGAAAAAGGCGGAAGGATAATGGCTGATGGTGGCGTGGATCAGGCTGCGTATGCCCTCTGCCACTTTCTCGTGCGCGGCGCGGGTATCGCTGTCATCAAAATCCATCGTGCTGAGGCAGGCCAGCGTGGGCCGCCAGGACAGGGTCTCAAAGATTTCCAGCTTGTTGCGGAAGTAGTAGTAGACGAAAGGCTTGGTCACACCCAGCGCCTGCACGATCTGGTCCATCGTCGTGCTGGCATAACCCTGTTCAAAAAAAAGGGTCTCGGCGGCCTTCAGGATGCGCTCGCGCTTTTCGTCGCTGCCGGCGGTGGCAGTCTTCTGCCTGCCCAGGCCCGATACTGCGGAATCTGTGGAGTCTGCGGCTGTGTTCATTGTTTGAGTGCTTCCCTATTATTTTTTGCCAGCTTACACCATCCGGGAAACGATTTATACTCATCGGTAGATTTATTATACTAGTGAGTATAATATATAAAAAAAACAAGCAAAGCATGGAGACAAGAGAATGAAACCCCTGCACGAACATCTGCGCCAGCATGCGCGCACCCACCCCGACAAAGCCGCCTACATCTGGTATGGCCGCGCCATCAGCTACGCCGAGCTGGACCGCGCCAGCGACGCCTTCGCCGTCAAGCTGGACGAACTTGGCATCAAGCCGGGCGACCCGGTCGTGCTGTTCATGAACAACTGCCCGCAATATGTGATGGCGCACTACGGCATACAAAAGCTGGGCGCCATCGTCTGCCCCTGCGGTCCGCTGAACAAGGAACATGAGCTGGAATACCAGCTAAACGACCTGCAGGCGCGTGTCATCGTGGCGGCAGACAATCTGCTGCCGGTGGTCGACAAGGTGCGCGGCAAGACAGCGCTGCAGCATGTGTTTTCTGTCAATTACACCGATCTGCTGCCACCGCCAGGCAGCCCCGCCCCGATTGTCCTGCCGGCCGAATTGCAGGCAATGCTGGAGCAGCGCAAGTCATCCGCAACTCCTGAACAGGCACGAGCCGAAGTCATCGACTTCCTGCAGGCGGTGGGTAAGGTCGGCGCAGAAAAAGAATCGCCCCATCCGGAACTCTCCATGGATGACGTGGCACTGATGACGTATACCTCCGGCACCACAGGCTTGCCGAAAGGCGCGATGCTGAGCTATCGCAACGCCGTATATAAGACAGCAGCCGGCGTCAGCAACGGCAATATCGGCAACAGCGATGTGCTGCTGGCGGTGGCGCCGCTGTACCACATTGCCGGCATGATCATGGGCGTCAACTGCACTGTCTACTCTGGCGCAACCTGCGTGCTGCTGTACCGCTTTGACCCGCTGGCGGTGCTGCAAGCCATACAGCACTACAAGGTCAGCTACTGGTACAGCATCGCACCGATGAACGTTGCGCTGATGCAGGTGCCGTCCATCAAAGAGTTTGATCTGTCCAGCCTGCGCACCAACCTGGTAACCAGCTTCGGCATTACCTTCACCGAAGCGCTTGCCAATCAGTGGAAGCAGTATGTGCCGCAATGCGGCATGGCCGAAGCCGCGTATGGTCTCAGCGAAACGCATACGCTGGATACCTATATGCCGCTGGATGCCATCCGCTGGGGCACGCAGGGCAAGCCGATTGCAGGCTGTGAAATCCGCATCATCGACCCCGACACCCGCCAGCAATGCTCAACCGGCGACATTGGTGAGATCGTACTGCGCAGCGCAGGCGTATTCAAGGGTTACTGGAACAAGCCGGAAGCCACTGCGCAGACACTACGCGACGGCTGGGTCTACACCGGCGACATGGGCACGCTGGATGCGGATGGCTACCTGAACTTCATCGGCCGGTTCAAGGAAATGATCAAGGTATCAGGCTACAGCGTCTTTCCGGAAGAAGTGGAAACAATACTGATCAAGCACCCCGCCATCGCACAGGCCGCCGCCATTGGCATTGCCGATGCGGACAAGGGCGAAGTGGTGAAAGCCTTTGTTGTGCTGAAGCCCTGTCACGAAGCACAGGCCACCGACATCATCAGCTGGGCGCGCGAAAACATGGCCACCTACAAAGCGCCAAGGGAAGTGGCCTTTATCGACGCGCTGCCAGCTACAGGAGCAGGCAAGGTACTGCGCCGGCTGCTTAAAGACCGCTGATCACTAGCATCTAGTTATTGGTAGACCGTTCAACATAAAGAGAGCCACCGTGTTCAAAAAGATACTGATCGCCAACCGTGGCGAAATAGCATTACGCATTCTGCGCGCGACCCAAGACCTCGGCATCAGAGCCGTTGCTGTCTATGCGGAAGACGATGCCAGCGCGCTGCACGTCGCCGGCGCCGACGAAGCGGTCCCGCTGCAGGCAACCGGCGCGGCAGCCTACCTGGATATGGAACGGCTGATTGGCATTGCAAAACAGACCGGCTGCGACGCGATCCACCCTGGCTACGGCTTCCTCAGCGAACGCGCGGATTTTGCGCAGGCCTGCGCGGACGCCGGCATCTGCTTCATTGGCCCCAGCGTTGCGCATCTGCAGGTATTCGGCGACAAGGCCAAGGCGCGCACCCTCGCGTTGCAATGCAGCGTGCCGCTGGTGCCCGGCACCGGCGCTGTCACACTGGAACAGGCGCAGGCATTCTTTGACGCGCAGCCGGCGGGCAGCAGCGTGATGATCAAGGCCACCGGCGGCGGCGGCGGGCGTGGTATGCGCGTCGTGCAGCAGGCGACGGAGTTGCCGCAAGCGTACGCGCGCTGTGTATCGGAAGCGCGTGCCGCTTTTGGCGTTGATAGCGTCTACGTGGAACGGCTGGTAAGCCGCGCGCGGCATATCGAAATCCAGGTTGCCGGCGACGGCCATCACGTAATGGCGCTGGGAGACCGCGAATGTACGCTGCAAAGGCGTTTCCAGAAACTGGTAGAGATTGCCCCCAGCCCCAGCCTGACGGCAGAGCTGCGCGGCCGCATCACCGATGCCGCACTGGCGCTGGCACGACAAGTAAGCTACAGCAGCCTTGGCACCTTTGAATTTCTGGTCGATGAAGACTCCACCGACCTGCCCTTCGTTTTCATGGAGGCCAATCCGCGCCTGCAGGTGGAGCACACCGTCACCGAAGAAGTCACCGGCATCGACCTGGTGCAATTGCAGATACGCATTGCTGCAGGCGACACACTGGCAGACTGCGGTCTTGACCCTGCCGCGCCGCCCGTGCAGCAAGGCTACGCAATACAGATGCGCATCAATGCAGAAACCCTGGATGCACAGGGCAATGCGCACGCCAGTTCGGGCAGCCTGCAACGCTTTGACATGCCATCCGGCCCTGGTGTCCGGGTGGATACGCATGGCTACGCAGGCTATACGCCATCATCACACTATGACACCTTGCTCGCCAAGCTGATAGTCAGCAGCCGCAGCACACTGTTTAGCGATGCTGCCCGCCGGGCGCGCCGCGTGCTCGATGAATGCAGCATCGCCGGCGTGAGCACCAGCCTTCCCTTGCTGCGCGCGCTGCTGGACAGGCCGGAATTTGCACCGCATCACGTGCATACGCGTTTTGTCGAAGAGCACCTGCAACAACTGCTGCAGGCTGCTGCGCTGCTGACAGACAAACCGGCCCGTGACCAAGCCCCTCAAATACAGAAGCAGCCGGCTCAGGCACAGCACATGCGAGACACGCTGGAAGAAGGCCAGAGCCTTATCTGCTCGCCGATGCCAGCCAAACTGGTGGCGTTCAGCGTCCAGCCCGGTGATCTCATTGCCGCAGGCACGCAGCTTGCCGTTATAGAAGCAATGAAAATGGAACACGTGATCCTGGCAGAAAGCGCAGGCCGCGTCATCACCCTGCTGGCGGAGCAAGGCGCTTTTGTGGCACAGGACCAGCCGCTGCTGATGCTGGAAGCCGCCGATGCAGAGGCTGCGGCCCATGCGCACGAGCACCAGGCCGACCTCGACCATATACGCCCCGATCTGCAAAAAAACATAGACCGCCACGCCTTTACGCTAGATGCCAACCGCCCGGCGGCGGTCAGCAAGCGCCATGCGCAAGGCGGCCGCACTGCGCGTGAAAACATTGCCGACCTGTGCGACGCAGACAGCTTTATTGAATATGGCGCACTGGCCATTGCCGCGCAGACCCGGCGGCGCAGTATCGAAGACCTGATCGTCAATACGCCGGCAGACGGCATGATCACCGGCCTGGGCAGCATCAATGCAGAACACTTCGGTGCAGACCAGGCGCGCTGTGCGGTGCTGGCCTATGACTACACGGTGCTGGCCGGCACGCAGGGCATGCGCAACCATCACAAGACCGACCGCATGCTGGCGCTCGCGCATCAACTCAAAGTGCCAGTGGTGCTGTTCGCGGAAGGCGGCGGTGGCCGCCCCGGCGACACCGACATGCCCATCGTCGCGGGTCTGAACAACCATACCTTCAGCCAGTTTGCAGCCCTGTCGGGCAAGGTGCCGGTGGTCGGCATAGTGCACGGCCGCTGCTTTGCCGGCAATGCAGCGCTGCTAGGCTGCTGCGACGTCATCATCGCCACGGCTGCCAGCAACATCGGCATGAGCGGCCCGGCAATGATAGAAGGCGGCGGTCTCGGCATCTTCAAGCCGGAGGAAATCGGCCCCAGCGATGTGCAGTCAGCCAATGGCGTCATCGATGTGCTGGTGCAGGATGAAGCGCAAGCCGTTGCGGCGGCCAAGCAATACCTGTCTTATTTCCAGGGTCGCACCAGCGACTGGGAATGTGCAGACCAGCGCCTGCTGCGCAATGCCATTCCAGAGAACCGGCTGCGCGTGTACGACGTGCGTAAGGTCATGCAAGGCTTGACTGATACCGGTTCAGTGCTGGAATTGCGTGCTGGCTTCGGTGCAGGGCTGATCACGGCGCTGGCCCGCATCGAAGGCCGGCCGGTCGGCCTGATCGCAAACAACCCCAAGCATCTGGGTGGCGCTATCGATGTGGAAGCCGCAGACAAGGCCGCCCGCTTCATGCAGCTATGCAATGCGCATGGCCTGCCCATCGTATCGCTGACGGACACACCGGGCTTCATGGTCGGCCCAGACATAGAAGCACAGGCGCAGGTGCGCCACGTGTGCCGCATGTTTGTCGTCGCTGCCCACTTGCGCGTGCCCTTCTTCACCGTCGTACTGCGCAAAGGTTACGGACTGGGTGCGCAGGCTATGACGGCAGGCGGTTTCGATGCGCCGGTGTTTACCGTCTCCTGGCCCACCGGCGAATTTGGTGCAATGGGACTGGAAGGCGCAGTACGGCTGGGTTACAGGAAAGAACTGGAGGCGGCGGCAGCCGGTGAAAAGCGCGATGCGTTGTTCCAGAAACTGGTTGCGCAGCAATATAAAAACGGTGAAGCCGCCAATATGGCCGCGACGCTGGAAATCGACGCGGTGATAGACCCGGCAGACACCCGTGCCTGGCTGGTAAGGGGCTTGCAGAGTGCGAAACCGGTGATCAATGATGGCACTTCGTTTGTCGATACCTGGTAGGCGCTCAGCGATCAGAAAAATCGGCCACATCGGAAGATGGCCTGCCGTGCAGCAGTTGCGCACGCGCGGCGGCCAGTTCACCTTGCAGCGCTTCTAAACGCTGCAACAGGCTGACGGCCACCGCCAGGCCATTGGTATCGAGTTCAAAGTCATCCCTGATGCGCCTGGCGGAACGGGCTACTACGAGCCAGCGCTGCTGGAATACCGTCTTTTCGCCCTGAACCATGGCGGGATCTGGCTCTATCAGCCCCATGTCGACCAGATGATCTACCTCCGGGCGGGAAAGGCCGGACAGGCTCACCAGTTCTTCCAGCGAACAGAATTCCGTTTCACTAAGCCACACCGCTTGCACTTGCTCTATGCTGGTGCTACCTGTCGCGCTGACTGTCGTTGTGATTGTTGTGGATGCCATCACGCACCTCCTGCCTGAAATTTTGCGAAATGCGCGCGGGGATTGAAGCTTGACGATGCTGCCAGTTGCTCTACCAATTCCCGCTGCTGTGGTGTGATTTCCTTCGGCACGTCTATGCGCACCACCGCATACAGGTCGCCCATGCTGCCATCCGCTTTCGGCAGACCACGTTTTGCCAGCCGCAGCCGGCGGCCATTGACCGTGCCCGCGGGAATATTCATTTCCACTGTGCCGCCCAGCGTCGGTATCTGCACGCTAGCGCCCAATATCGCCTCCCACGGCGTCAGCGGCAGATCCATATACAGTTCCCTGCCGTCTACCCTGTATAAGGGATGCGGCAATACTCGCATCACGACATACAGGTCACCCTGTTTGCCGCCCTGCGAGCCCGGCCCCCCCTTGCCCGGCAACCGCAGGCGCTGGCCGTCTTCCGCACCCTTGGGCACCTTGACCCTGAAGGTGCGTGGCACACGATGCAGCATGCCCTGCGCGTCCGCTTCCGGCAGGCTGACGCTGACATCGATCTCCGAACCCGCATACATCTGTTCCAGCGTGACTGGTTCTTCGATCTCGAAGTCCTGCCCGTCCTGTGGCCACGGCTGCCGTGAAAAACCGCCTGCTCGGCCACCGCCTCCACCGCCGCCGTTGCGGGCCGCAGCAAATGCAGCCATCAGGTCCGCCATATCAACGTCTGCGAACGACGCGTCGGCATCGCCATACTGCTGGGCATACTGTGAATAGCCGCCACCGCTACTACTGTTGCCACCGTTGCGCGGAGAAAATTCTTCACCGGCCTTGTGCACACCAAGCTGGTCGTATTCTGCGCGTTTCTCTTCGTCCTTCAGCACGCGATAGGCTTCGGCGATTTCCTTGAACTTGCTTTCGCCTTCGGCGTCCTTGGAAATATCAGGGTGGTATTTGTGCGCAAGCTTGCGATAAGCCTGCTTGATTTCTGCCTGGGTGGCCTGCCTGTCGACTCCCAGCGCGGCATAGTAGTCGGTATATTTCATGGATATCCTGAACGGCTTGCTGTCTGAAAAAAGGCCGGCCATCGTTACCAATGGACGGCCTGGGACTGAAGCTGCTTTGTGCGGTCGCTACACTATTACCAAGCTCAGCATGTGCCGCTCATTTTCAGTTTAGATATAAATCAGGACAATGACAGGAAATCCTTCATGTCGTCTGCATGTTCTTCTTCCACGGCCATGATGCCGATTAGCATCTGCCTGGTGGTAGGGTCGGAGTCCCCGATTTTTTGTATCATCTGGCGATAGGACTCAATGGCAACACGCTCCGAAATCAGATCGGCCCGTATCATCGACTGTACGTCCTTGGAATCATCATATTCGGCATGGCTGCGCTCGGTCAGCGTGGCGGGGTTGAAATCGGGCTCGCCATTCAGCTGGACGATACGCTCCGCGATCTGGTCAGCGTGATCGGCTTCTTCCTGCGCGTGCTGCAAAAACTCTGCCTTGACGGCCAGGTTTTCGCGGCCAGTGACGGTGAAATAGTGGCGCTTGTAACGCATGACGCACAGCAGTTCGGTTGCCAGCGCGCCATTGAGCATGGCGATAATTTCTTCACGGTTACCTTGATAACCGGAAGTAACGGCTCCATCGTCTAGATTTTGCGCGGCAATGCGTATCGCGGCAGTATCGATTGACAAATTGGCTTTAGGCTGTGATGGATGTGAGCTCATGTTTTTTTACTTTCATCGAGTTAATGGACTGTAGTGCGAACGGTGCTGCCCGTATGTATACCTCCGCCGCCCAGCCTATTCGGTGCGCTGGTTCACACAAGCTGCGGGCTTACCCACATAAGCTGTTAACAATGCTGTGGATAACCCTCCTTCGCCAGCCGCAAGCGATTGATTTAAAAAGATATTTTTAAGATGATTAAATTTGAGGCAGCGGCAGGCACGGCACAAACCTTGTGGTCAGGGCCCTCCGCGCAAGGCTTCCGTTTTGACGAAAAGGGCACTGAAAACACGCGCGACGATCTGTGCAATGCCGCGTTCGCGGTAATTCCGCGGTGGCGGTGAAGCAATATGCCGGGCCGCTGCACGTGACCAGGGTTTGCTGCAGCGCGATAATGTGGCCTAAGCTCAATTTAGACAATTTTGGCTTCAGTTTTAATGATACTCACCGTTATAATCCCCTCCTGACTTCATTAAGGGTGTTTTATCGTGTCTGATCGCTCCGCCGTATTGCCGCAGTACCTGATGCCAAAAAAGGCGATGACTTCGTTTGGCTCCCTGATAGCCAACGCGCGGGCAGGCAGCATCACGACCGGCATCATCCGCAGGTTTGTGCGGAAATACCAGGTCAATATGGAGGAGGCGGCAAACTCCGACATCACCAGCTACACCAGCTTTAATGATTTCTTTACCCGCTCGCTGCGCGAAGGCGCGCGGCCGCTATCCAGCGCTGCTTATGTGTGCCCGGTGGACGGCGCTATCAGCCAGTTCGGCGCGATAGAGAAAGACCAGATTTTTCAGGCCAAGGGCCACAAATATTCCACCACCGCACTGGTCGGCGGCGACCGCGCTCTGGCAGCTCAATATGAAGACGGCAGCTTTGCCACCATCTACCTGAGCCCGCGCGACTATCATCGCATCCACATGCCTTGTGACGGCCGCCTGACGCGGATGATCTATGTGCCAGGCGAGCTGTTCTCGGTCAACCCGACCACCGCGCGCGGCGTGCCTGGCCTGTTTGCGCGTAATGAACGCGTGGTCTGCGTATTTGAATCGCCACACGGCCCCTTTGTGCTGACACTGGTGGGCGCCACCATCGTCGGCAGCATGGCAACGGTATGGCATGGCGTAGTCAATCCGCCGCGCACGCGCGATGTGCGCGAATGGAAATATGACGACCAGAATATCGTTCTGAAAAAAGGCGAGGAGATGGGCCGCTTCCTGCTCGGCTCTACCGTCGTGCTGCTGTTTCCTAAAAATACGCTGGAGTTCAACCCGGCGTGGGAGCCTGCGGGTGCTGTGCGTATGGGCGAGACGATGGGTGAAATTCCGGCCGTCTGACCTCTGAGACATCTTCTACTCAGCACGGCAAGGTTGATCTTCAGTCCAACATCTCCGCAATCAACGATCTGCTTTTTTTATTCAACAGCCGGTGGCCGTTTTGAGATTGTTGGGCTAAAGCCCAACCTACGAATTCCGCTACATTCTGCAATCGAGCGTCTGCAATAGAGGCGCAGAGTTGATTGGGGCATTCCGTACAATACGCTCTGCTATTGCCCCCCACCTAACTCGTAACATCAATCTCCGACTACGCCAATATCATCGCGCCTGAATGCAACTGCGGGCCGCGATCACCCCTGCGGTAACTGCGGAACAGATAGCTTTCTTCCGCATCCCGCTTGCACATCGTGCATAGTTTCAGATTGTCTACCTCACCTATGCCTATCCTGCGCAGCTCTGCTTCCGCAATTGCATTCAGCTCCAGATAGCGGTGGCGCGGGCTGACGGCCTCGGCCGGCATCCGGTGAAAATGCGCAACGAACTGTGCCGCCAACTCTTCACTGACTTCGTAACAGCATGCGCCTATCGTCGGGCCGACGGCGGCCACCCAGTGTGCCGGCGACTCCCCTTTTTCTTTCAGCCGCAGGGCGAAGCTATCGACAATGCCGCCTATCAGGCCGCGCCATCCGGCGTGGATGGCCGCTACCATGGCGCCGTCGCGCCGCGCCAATACCAGCGGCACACAGTCGGCGGTAATCACGCTGATGGGTACGCCCTCAACAGCTGAAAAAATACCGTCGGCATCGCCGCATTCCTGATTCGCAGCCAGCACTTCCGCAACCGCATTGCCATGCACCTGTTTCTTGCCCGGCTTGGTTGCCCACGCACCCGCCAGCGCATGCGGCACCAATTCTGCGGCTGTTCCAAAGCCGTGCACGATGCCGGGAACCAATTGCAATAAGCTGCTGGTGATCACATTCACTTCCTTATAAAAAGCCGGCTGCCAAAAAAAACTAGCAGCGCCATTTGAAGAGCAGACACTGTAGTGATCTTTGGCGCGAGCGTCAATGCGCCGCTTCGCTTTGGCCTCACCCGGCAAGAAAAACGGAACTTGTGTAAAGTATCAGCAGGCTTGTTCTCCAACCCTTCCCCATTTCTTATCTAAGAGGTCTGCATGAAATTCACCAAACTGGGCAATACCGGCACCGATATTTCGCGCCTCTGCCTCGGCTGCATGACATACGGCGTGCCCGAGCGTGGCACCCATCCCTGGACTTTGCCGGAAGAGCCCAGCCGCCCGCTGATCAAGCAGGCGCTGGATCTGGGTATCAATTTTTTTGACACGGCAAACGTGTATTCCGATGGCACCAGCGAAGAGATCGTCGGCCGCGCACTGAAAGATTATGCCAACCGTGACAGCATCGTTGTCGCCACCAAAGTGCATGGCCGCATGCAACCCGGTCCCAACGGCGCGGGCTTGTCGCGCAAGGCCATCA
>JAYSKH010000450.1:0-15991 GCA_043726505.1 Undibacterium sp.
CCGCGGCATCTCGGTGCTGCTGGTGGAGCAAAAACTGGCGATCGCGCTGGAAATTTCACAGCGCTTGTATGTAATGGGCCATGGTTCTATAGTGTTTGAAGGCAGCCCCGCGGATTTGAAAGCGAACGAGAATATCCGCAAGGAGTGGCTGGAGGTGTAGGTTTCCCTAGCGCATCTTGAACGTTTTTCTTGCAGGGAGGTATGAAAATACTTCCCTGTTTTTATTGGAATGCCGACGTTCGTTTAAAAAAAATAATACGGTCGTTCTTTTTGCGGTATATTAGTAGCTTAGACATAACAGCACGGGCCGGCTTTTGTCTGCCACATCCAAATCAACCATAGGAAGAGACATGACTGCAGAATATCAAGTCAACGGCAACGTTGCCGTCATTACCCTGAATAACCCGCCGGTCAACGGTCTCGGGCATTCGACCCGCAGCGCGATTGTAGAAGGCATGCAAAAAGCCTTGAACGATGCTGCCGTCAAAGCCATCATCATCACTGGCGCCGGCAAAGCGTTTTCGGGTGGTGCGGACATCAAGGAGTTCAATTCTCCAAAAGCGATGGCGGAGCCTACGCTGCATACCGTGATTAACGTCGTTGAAGGTTCGGACAAGCCGGTGATTGCGGCTATCCACACCGTCTGCATGGGCGGCGGTCTGGAACTTGCCTTGGGTTGCAACTACCGTGTAGCCACCGCAGGCGCGCAGATCGCGCTGCCGGAAGTCAAGCTTGGCATCCTGCCGGGCGCGGGCGGCACGCAGCGCCTGCCGCGCGTGCTGGGTCTGGAAATGGCCCTGAACATGATCGTATCAGGCACTGCCGTTCCTTCCGAAAAATTGGCAAAAACTGCCTTGTTTAATGAGTTGATCGAAGGCGACCTGATGGCCGGCGCATTGGCATTTGCCGCCAAGGTCGCGGATGTGCGTCCTTTGCCGCGCGTGCGCGACATCAAGGTCAACTATCCGAACTACGAAGCTTTCCTGCAATTCTCGCGCAATACGGTCAAGGCGATGTCCGGTCCTTTCCCTGCGCCGCTGAAATGCGTGGAAGCAGTTGCCGCATCCATCACCAAGAAGTTTGACGACGGCATCAAGTTCGAGCGTGAACTGTTCGTTGAGCTGGTGCAAACCACAGAATCCAAAGCCTTGCGCCACGCGTTCTTCGGCGAGCGCGCTGCCAGCAAGATCCCGGATGTACCGGAAGATACACCGACACGCGCGATCAAATCGGTGGCAGTCATCGGCGCCGGCACCATGGGTGGCGGCATAGCAATGAACTTTGCCAATGCAGGCATCCCTGTGCAAATCCTGGAAATGAAACAGGAAGCGCTGGACAAGGGCTTGGCGACGATACGCAAAAACTACGAAAACACGATGAAGAAGGGCAAGCTGACGCAAGAGAAGTTCGACCAGCGCGTTGGCCTGATCACCGGCACGCTGTCGTATGAAGGCATAGGCCAGGCGGACATCGTGGTGGAAGCCGTGTTTGAAGACATGGGCGTCAAGGAACAGGTATTCAAGAAGCTGGATGAAGTGATGAAGCCAGGCGCTATCCTGGCCTCCAACACATCGACGCTGGACGTGGACCAGATCGCCAGTTTTACCAAGCGCCCGGAAGACGTTATTGGCACCCACTTCTTCAGCCCGGCCAACGTGATGAAGCTGCTGGAAATCGTGCGCGGCAAAAAAACAGCAAAAGACGTGCTGGCAACTACACTTGCCTTGTCCAAAAAAATCAAGAAGACCGGTGTTGTGTCCGGTGTTTGCGACGGCTTCATCGGCAATCGCATGATTGAGCAATACAGCCGTCAGGCAGGTTTCCTGCTGGAAGAGGGCTGCACGCCTGAGCAAGTAGATAAGGCCGTGGAGAAATTCGGTTTTGCGATGGGTCCATTCCGCATGGGCGATCTGGCCGGCAATGATATCGGCTGGTATATCCGCAAGCGCCGTTATGTAGAAAAGCCACAGATCAGCTATTCCAAGACAGCGGATCTGCTGTGCGAACTGGGCCGCTTTGGCCAGAAAACAGGCGCCGGCTGGTACGACTACAAACCGGGCGACCGCAAGCCTTACCCTTCGCAACTGGTCAATGACATGATCATCAAGCACTCTGCGGATCTGGGTGTGGAACGCCGCAAGATAAGTGACCAGGAAATCGTTGAGCGCCTGGTGTTTGCTCTGGCCAATGAAGGCGCCTACATACTGGAAGAAGGCATTGCAACGCGCGCTTCCGACATCGACATGGTGTACCTGACCGGCTATGGCTTCCCGCTGCATCGCGGCGGCCCTATGTTCTACGCCGACACCGTTGGCTTGCCGAATGTTGTGATGGCAATGAATAAATATGCCAAAGGCCGCCACGGCGACGCATGGAAACCTGCTCCCCTGCTGGCCAAGCTGGCTGCGGAGGGCAAGGGTTTCAACGGCTAAGAACTGGTATTACACTAATAAAAAAAGCAATATTGCGGTAATTGAAACCCGGCAAGCTGAAAGGCTTGCCGGTTTTTGTCTTTGCGGCGGCTGCGTTGCTAAGTACCTGTTTTTATGGGAAATAGCAGTAGCGATGATATAATGGAAGGTTAGTTGTATCTCTTTCGTATTTATCTCGCAAAAGGTTTTTCGTGCTCTCAACCGCTAATATTACGATGCAGTTTGGCCCCAAGCCGCTGTTCGAAAACATTTCTGTCAAATTCGGCGATGGCAATCGCTATGGCCTGATCGGCGCCAATGGCTGTGGTAAATCCACATTCATGAAGATTCTGGGCGGCGACCTGGAACAGTCTTCCGGCACGGTAATGCTGGACCCGAATGAGCGCTTGGGTAAGTTGCGCCAGGATCAGTTTGCGTTTGAAGACATGCGCGTGCTGGACGTGGTGATGATGGGCCACACGGAAATGTGGGCGGCCATGGCCGAGCGCGATGCAATCTACGCGAATCCAGAAGCAACGGACGACGATTACATGAAGGCCGCCGACCTGGAAGCCAGGTTTGCCGAATATGACGGCTACACGGCTGAAGCCCGCGCGGGCGAGCTGCTGCTGGGCGTTGGTATCCCTACCGATCAGCACCAGGGTCTGATGAGCTCCATCGCACCGGGCTGGAAGCTGCGGGTATTGCTGGCGCAGGCACTGTTTTCCAATCCAGACATCTTGTTGCTCGACGAACCGACCAATAACCTGGATATCAATACCATTCGCTGGCTGGAAGACGTGCTGAATGAGCGCAACTCCACGATGATCATCATTTCCCATGATCGCCACTTCCTGAATCAGGTATGCACGCACATGGCCGACATGGATTACGGCACGCTGAAGGTGTATCCCGGCAATTACGATGACTACATGCTGGCTTCGTCGCAGGCGCGTGCGCAGCAGATGGCGAATAATGCCAAGGCCAAGGACAAGGTCGCCGAGCTGCAGGACTTTGTACGCCGCTTTTCTGCCAATAAATCCAAGGCCCGCCAGGCGACTTCGCGCGCCAAGCAGATTGAAAAGATCAAGGTTGAGGATATCAAGCCCTCCAGCCGTCAGAATCCTTTCATCCGTTTTGACGGCGAAAAGAAATTGCATCGCCTGGCAACCGAGGTGCAGGGCCTGACAAAAGCGTATGACCGGAAGCTGTTCAATAACTTCAACATCATGGTTGAGGCTGGCGAACGGATTGCGATTATCGGCGCCAACGGCGCGGGCAAGACCACGCTGCTGCGTTGCATAGGCGGCACTGACGTAACGGGCCTGAGTGCGGACCACGGCATGTCCAAATGGGCGGAAAACGCCAATGTCGGCTACATGCCGCAGGATCCTACCGAAGAATTTTCGGAAGACAAGAACCTGACGGACTGGATAGGCCGCTGGACGCAGGAAGGTGACGATGACCAGGCTGTGCGTTCCATTCTCGGACGCCTGCTGTTCGGTGGTGATGACGTGAAAAAGTCGGTCAAGGTACTGTCCGGCGGAGAAAAAGGCCGCATGATGTACGGCAAGCTGATGCTGGGCCGCCATAACGTGCTGCTGATGGATGAGCCGACCAACCATATGGACATGGAATCGATTGAATCGCTGAACATCGCGCTGGAAAAATATGCCGGCACGCTGATCTTCGTGTCGCATGACCGCGAGTTTGTGTCTTCGCTGGCAACGCGCGTGCTGGAAGTAAAAGAAAATGAAATCATCGACTTCCAGGGCAGCTATGAAGATTACCTGAACAGCCAGGGCATAGAATAAGTCCGTAGGTTCGGTGGATGACGAAAGCCAGGCTTAGCCTGGCTTTTTTTGTGCTCTGAAGCTCCGTTTTGCCGTGACCGTCATTGCGTGGTCACAATCAAAATGCACTATTTCAACATTGCCTATTGGGAAATGTTGGATGCCAAAATTTACTGGATATTTGCTCGCCTTTCTGACGTCCTACGTCGGATTTACTGCCATCGATGCAAGTGCTGCGGAAAAAAGTATCGTCGTTGGCCAGGCGATTGACCTTTCCGGCCCCAACGGCAGCATAGGCCGTGATTACGTTACCGGCCTTGCTACCTATTTTGATGGCGTGAACGCGGCAGGCGGCGTCAACGGCAAGAAGATCAAATATCTGACGCGAGATGACCGCGGCGAACCGGCTGAGTCAGCCAAAGCTGCAGGCGAGTTGCTGGAGCAGGATAAGGTCGATTACCTGATAGGCGGCGTCGGTGGCGATGCGGTACAGGCCGTTATCAGCTCTGCCGTTTTTGCCAGGAGCGGTCAGGTGCTGTTTGCGCCGCTGGCCAATGCTTCCAAGGCTTATGGCCAGAAGGTATTGTTCTGGCGCCCCAGCCAGGAGCAGGAGTTCCAGTATATCTTTTCTTATTTCGGCAAGCTGGGTATCAAGAGCGTGGGTATCGCTTTCCAGGACAATGCGCTGAACCAGGACGCTTACCAGTATGTCGTTGCGGAACTGAAGCGGCGTGGCCTGGGACTGAGTGGTACCGCGAAGATTTTTGCAGCGCCTGCGGATACTGAAAAGGACGCCAAAAAATTGGCGGCGGCCTCGCCTGATATCGTGATCGCCATTGCGGACACGATAGGAACGGGACTGTTTCTGAAAGAGTTCCGCAAGCATGCGTCGAAGACTTTTGTCGCTGGCACGTCGCTGATCAACCTGACTACACTAGCGGAAATGACTGGCCCTAAAATGCTGGAGTGGACCGTGTTTTCGCAGGTAGTGCCTAATCCTGCTTCTGCAATCTCGGTGTTGCAGAGCGACCATATCCGCATGATGAGGAAATACCGCGATGAAAGCCTGTCTTCGCTGACGCTGGAGGGTTTTGCCGTGGGCAAGTCGCTGGTCAAGGCAATACAGATGAATGGTTCAGGTAGCCGCGAAGGTGCAAAAAACTTCTTTGCACAGAAAGGGCAGATCGATCTGGGGGGATTGACGATCAATCCGGCAGACCCGGATCTGCATCTGTCCGGCTATGTGGATATTGCGCTGTTCAGAAAGGGTGGCGGCCTGATGTTTTAGAGGGGGAGGGGTGCTAAGGCCCCATCAGCGTGGTATCGGAAGGCGGCTTTTCGCCTGGATACAGTAGCTGGTCCAGACGGTGGCGCAGACTGCGTGCCATTTCATTGCCCTTGGCCTTTTGCACGGCTTCCAGATAGGTGCGCCTCAGTTCGCGGAAATCTTCCAGTGTAGCGGCACGCTCCACTTTCATCTGCAAGGTAAATCCCCGCAGACCCAGCGTGCTCTTGATCGTTTCATTGAAGAAGGTGTGGATAGCCTGGAAGCGTGCTGCATCGTCCATGGCGTCGCCATCTTCACCTAGCCCCAATACCGAATCGGGGCCATTCTCTTCTGTAGCTGCAACTGGGGTTGGCGTCGCAGCTGCCTGTATGGTTGTCACTTGGGGCTGCGCCTTAAGTGACGGGGCTGGGGAAGGCGCAGATGCGACAGAAACGATAGCAATAAATTGCTGTTCCAGCAATTCATCAATGTTTTGCTGGTTAAGTCCGAGGCCGGCTACTTTTTTCAGCAGTTCATCTTCGGTCTGTTTGCCGTCCACCATGACCAGCAGCGTCCTGACGCGGGACGCAAGCTGATACTTGCGGGTGGCTATTTCTTCCCGGCCTTTATCGGTTTTGTCGTATACCAGCGTGCTCATCGCTATCGCTACCTTGTTGTCTCGTTTATTTTTATTCTGGGGATGTATGCGGCATGCCGCTGCCGCGCCGTATATGCCTGGAAGGTCCGGCATGTATTAAATATTAATTGTTGATTTCAGGATACACCAAATACCACGATATAGCCAAATGCATCCGTGCTGCCTTGCCGCTGTGATGCGGCGGAACTGGCTTGCCTGCTGTGTGCAGCGTAAACTACTGCTGCGGCTTGATATGGATGACGCGGCGGCCCTGGCTGTTTTTATCAGGCATCGCCTCGGTGCTGCAGCCTGTGTTGTTGGAATTGCTGTTGCCGCACGAAGAACAGCCGCTGGAGCAGCCGCCTGATGATTCCTGAAGATAAGGGGAGAGCGCAGGCGCATGTCTGGAAACGCGGCTGCGAATGTTTTTTTTCAGTCCCTGCGGCATCCATCGCCAGCCGAGGTAGGCTGCAGCGAAAATCAGTATCAGGGCAACGATCAGAGTTTGCATATCAGGTTCCCATGAGCAGGCGAGCTATATGGTAGGTCGCGAATGAAGCAATGTAGGCCAGCGCAAACAGATAGCCAGCCATCAGGAATGGATAGCGCAGCGTATTGGTTTCCCGTTTTACGACGCTTAGCGTCGCGATGCACTGCGGCGCGAACACGTACCAGGCCAGCAGCGACAATGCGGTGGGCAGGCTCCAGGATTGCGCAATCAACGGCTGCAGCGAACTGGCCAGGTCATCGCCGGACTGCGACAGCGCATAGACCGTTCCCAGCGCGGCAACCGCCACTTCCCGGGCTGCCAGGCCGGGCACCAGCGCGATACAGATCTGCCAGTTAAAGCCTATGGGTGCAAAAACGGTTTCTAGGGCACGGCCGAGAAGGCCCGCGATACTGTAATAGATGGCGGGGTGTGGTGCATTTTCCGGCGCGCCGGGGAAGCTACTGAGGAACCACAGCAGTACCATCAGCGACAGGATGATGGTGCCCACGCGGGTTGTAAATATCTTGACGCGTTCCCACAGGCCTATCATCAGGTTGCGGGAATTGGGCCAGCGGTAGTCAGGCAGTTCCAGCATCAGCGCCTGCTGCTGCGTGCCGCCCCATTGTTTTTTCAATACAAAGGCGACCAGCATGGCGGCGGCAATGCCCGCTACATACAGCACGAACAAAACAATACCTTGCAGGCTGAGCCAGCCCCAGACCATTTTTTCAGGGATGAAGGCGGCAATGATCAGTGCATAGACGGGCAAGCGGGCCGAGCATGTCATCAGCGGCGCGATCATTATGGTGACGAGTCGGTCGCGCGGATTTTGTATCGTGCGGGTTGCCATGATGCCGGGAATGGCGCAGGCAAAGCTCGACAGCAGCGGAATGAAAGCGCGGCCCGACAGGCCCACCTTGCCCATGATGCGGTCCAGCAGAAAAGCAGCGCGCGGCAGATAGCCGGAATCTTCCATCACGAGGATAAAGAAGAACAGGATCAGAATTTGCGGCAGGAACACCAGCACGCTGCCAGCGCCGCCGATGACGCCTTTGACCAGCAGGCCTTGCAGGGCACCTTCTGGCATTATAGATTCGACCAGGCTGCCAAGGTGGTCCATGCCGTCCTTGATCTGGTCCATCGGCCACTGGGCCCACGCAAACACAGCCTGGAACACCAGGAACATCAGCACGGCAAAGACGATTGGCCCCAGCAACGGATGCAATACGAGGCCATCGATTTTGTAGCTGAAGCTGTTTTCGTCGGCATCGGTATATGACACCGCGCGCTCCAGGATGGTATTGGCTTCGCGCTGTAAGTTCTCCGGTGATTGTGGCAGCGCTGCGCTGATGTGTGTAGCAGGCGACTGCAGGTTGCCTGCCAGTTTTTCCAGGCCGGCCAGCAGTTCGTCCACGCCTTTGGGATCAACAGCAACCGTTTCGACAACGGGCACGCCCAGCATTTCCTGCAAGGCTTGGATATTGATGTGGATATTTCGTTTTTTTGCCACGTCCATCATATTGACGGCGAGCACCATCGGAATGGCCAGGCTTTTCAGTTCCAGTACGATACGCAAGCCGCGTTTCAGGTTGGTAGCGTCGACCACGCATACCACAGCGTCTGGAAGCGCTTCGTCAGGGCGCAGGCCTTTAACGACGTCGCTGGTGATTTTTTCATCGGGGGTCACCGCATTCAGACTATAGGTGCCGGGCAGATCCAGTACCTGCCACAAGCGGCCGGTATCTGAACGGAATTTGCCTTCCTTGCGTTCTATAGTGACGCCCGCATAGTTGGCAACTTTTTGCCGTGCTCCGGTCAGGCGGTTAAACAAGGCGGTTTTGCCGCAATTGGGGTTGCCTACTAGCGCGATACGCGGTGAAACGATGTTTGCTGTGTTCATTAAACTGATCCAGGCTGGATGACAGAAATCAACGCAGCCTCAAATTTACGCAGTGCAAAGGTGGATTGACCTATGCGGACCGCAATTGGTTCTCCACCGAAATAGCCTTTATGCAGGATTTTGATTTTTTCACCCTGGACGAAGCCCAGTTCTTTCAGGCGCAGGGCCACGTCGAAATCGCCGCCATCTGTGGTGCTTGCGATGGAGTCTACAAGGGCAGAAGAGCCGATAGGCAATTGGTCCAGCGTGGTCGTGAGCAGCGTAGCCATCGGGGGTGCTACGGTCCTTGAAGCATCAGGCATAGATTCGTTCTTACATAATGATATGCCATTCTAAATGATAATGAGAATAAATATCAAACTGGATTGAGTTCGCTTTATTCGCGATGTGGACGACAGAGATTTGTTAAACCGGAATGCCTGGCTCGGTTAAAAAAGGCGATGCTGGCTTTCCAGATCCAGCAAGATGGATTTGTTCAGCAGGCCGCCGCCAAATCCGGTCAGCGCACCGGAACTTCCGATGACCCGATGGCAGGGAATGATAATGGGAATGGGGTTTCTGTTATTGGCCATGCCGACAGCACGCGAGGCGTTGGCATCTCCTGCCAGTGCGGCCAATTCGCCATAGCTGGCGGTTTTTCCAAAAGGGATGTCCTGCAGCAGCTTCCATATCTGCATCTGGAAGGGAGTGCCGCTGGGCGCCAGCGGAAGCTTGAAGACCTTGCGGCGGCTGGCAAAATACTCTTCCAGTTGCATCTGCGTTTCGACCAGCAGCGGATATTGCGGATCTGGCCGGAATCCTTCAGCCTGGACGCGTGCTTCGTCGGCCCAGTGAATTGCATGTAGGCCAAGCTCCGAGGCCAGCATGATCAACGTTCCTACCGGGCTTTCGATGGTTTTATAGACGGCACCGGGATCTATGCGTTGTTGCCTGCTCATTCGGCTATTTCACTATATTGATCAATATATGATGATGTTAAGCCAATTTAGGGCTGGAAGCATGGTAAGAGCAAATGGCAATGAAAAAAGCGGCCGAGGCCGCTACGGTGGAGAGCGTACAGAATAAGTTAAACAGAGATTTGTCTAACCGGTAGCGCCGTTTTCCGTATTAAAACTTTCTGAAGGGACGATTTTCAACGCTGGCGCTTTGGGTCGCAAGCCCAGTACCCTGCTGAGGATGTCGACATCGGTGGGCAGGGCGGAGGATTTCCATTTGATCAATTTGATACCGGCTTTGTCCAGGGCAAACTTTTTTGCTTCTTCAGCGCGTTTCTTGTTGCCGCTAGGTGACTTGTCTTCAATATCAATGGCGGCGATAAGTGTGAAATCTTTGTCGCAAATGAGGAAATCCAGGGACTTTTGCATGATGGAGCTTCTGGCCTCTACAGTAGACGAGCTCAGTATGCGCGGCAAAGAGACTTTGGTCAGCACCACATGGTGTGGCAATGCCTGCACCAGTTTCCAGTACATCTGTTCTTCAGCCTCTGTCAGCGGTTTTTTCTTGCGGAAATCAAACTGCCCCTTGTTTTTTTTATTATAAAAAAACCAACCTGCGGCTGCCAGCGCAAAGATGACCAAGGCGTAGATAAGATAAGTAGTGTTCATGGTTGCCTCCAGAGGCTTATTAAACACTATATAAGCGGTGGCGTTGTTTCTTTTCGGCAAATGTAACGTATTTTACGAAATGAAACAAAGCTGGAGAAAATTGCTCTAATAGCCAAATTGGCCGCTTGCACCGCTCTTTTTGCGTGTAGCCCGAGTAAGATGAAACGATATTTGAACCGTTTCCTTGGGAAAAGGTATAAACGGTCATAAGAGGGGAGAAGGAATGCAGCAAAGCTGGGATGCAAATACCCGAGCGCCGGGAAGCCGCGCTCTGGCCGCAGAGTCGAACGAAGTGCAACTGATCGGGCTGGTCGCCGGCGGGGACCGCCGTGCGCTTGAGGCATTGTATCGCAATTACTTTCCCAGGCTGGTGAGGTTTCTCGACAGGATGACGCGCAACGCGGCGCTGATAGAAGAAATCGTCAACGACACGATGTTCACCGTCTGGCAGAAGGCATCAAGCTTTAATCACAGCTGCAAGGTCTCCACCTGGATTTTTGCGATCGCCTATAGGAAGGCACTCAAGGGCATACGTTCACTGGATGAGCCTCTTGAGTCCGACTTCGAAGAGGCTTGCCTGGACGATACGCAGAACGAACCTGAGCAGGATGTCATGTATAAACAATTACAAGCAAATGTGGAGCAGGCGCTCAGCGCCTTGCCTATGGAGCAGCGCGCAGTGGTCAACCTGACTTATTATCATGGAATGGCCTATGGGGAGATTGCCGAGATCATGGAATGTCCGGTCAATACCGTCAAAACACGCATGTTCCATGCGCGGCGCCGCTTGAAGACTTTGCTTTCTTATCAGGCGGAGGATACAGAATGAGCGCCCGTATAATGACTTTAGATACTACCGTGCACAAGGCGGTGCAGGAGCTGCTGCCATGGTTTGTCACGGAAACACTGGAAGGCGAACAACTGGCAATGGTGCAGGAGCATGTGCGTACCTGCGCGCAGTGCCAGTCTGATATCGCGTGGCAGCGCAAATTCCAGACGGTGTATTTGCCCAGCAATGCGTTGCCGGATGTGGATAAGGCGTTTGCTCAATTCAGCGCCAGGCTGGATGCGCCTCAGCAGGCCTCTGCGTTGCACAGCATGCCGACACAGTCCGGTGCAGCGAAACCCGATCTGTTTGCAAAGCTGAAATCATGGTTTGCCGGTGAAAATTCACGCTGGATGGGTTGGGCGCTGGCGGCGCAATGTGCTGTCATCGTTGGCCTGGGGTTCCAGCTTGTTTCATCATCTATGACGCCTGCCGCCTATCATGTACTGGGTTCGCCGAAGGATGTGACCGGTAACGTGGTCGTCATGTTCAAGCCGGAAATGAAAGAAAAAGATCTGCGCCGTATTTTGCAGGCCAGCGATGCGAGAGTGGTGGACGGGCCTACAGTGACGGATGCTTATCTGCTCAATGTGCCGGATGAAGCCCTTGCACAGTCGGTTGAAAAGCTGCGCGCCGAACCCGGTGTGGCCTTGGTCGAGCCTTTGAACGCGGGAGGTGCGCGTTGATCGGGGTCTGGACACGTGTGGCATTGGTGTGCGGCCTTGTGTTTGCGACCGTGCCTGTTTGCAGTGCAGTGGAGGTGGAGCCTGCTGTAGTTGCTCCGGCAGCGCCGGTTGCAACCGATGCTGAGCCCGCGCCATCGCAAGTGCTGGTCATGCTGCATTTGCCGGCACCGCATTTTCGTCCGGATGCTAATTACGGTGGCCGTTACTCGGATGACAGTGGCCGCAGCGCCCGCCGCCGTATTGCGGAAGAGCTGGCGCACCTGCATGGGCTGACCTTGCTGGATGCGTGGCCGATGGCAATCCTGAGCATAGACTGTTATGTCATGGAAGTGCCCGCAGGCGAAACTACCGCACACGCGGTTGAAATGCTTTCCAGGGATGCGCGCGTAGAGTGGGTGCAGGCGATGGAGTCTTTCCACGTGCTGCAAGGCAGTGATCCGCTTTATCCGGTACAGCCGGCAGGTAAGGAATGGCATCTGGCTGAGGTACACCAGTCCGTGACTGGCAAGAATATTAAAGTTGCGGTGATAGACAGCGGCGTTGAGGAAAATCATCCTGATCTGAAGGGTCAGGTTCAACTGAAAGAAAACTTTGTCGACGGCAATCCTTATGCTGCAGAAACGCATGGCACCGCGGTGGCCGGTATCATCGCTGCACGCGCAGGAAATGGCATCGGTATCGCAGGCGTGGCGCCGGGCGCCAGATTGATGGCGTTGCGCGCTTGCTGGGAAGAAGGTGATAAGGCCACCAGGTGCAACAGTTTTACCTTGGGCAAGGCAATCAATTTCGCCATACTGCATGATGCACAGGTCATCAATCTGAGCTTGAGCGGGCCGCCGGACCGTTTGCTGCAACGCCTGCTGGATGCCGCGCTTAGTCGCGGCATTGCCATTGTTGGCGCTGTCGATCCGCATGTGGCGGGCGGCGGTTTTCCGGCAAGCTACCCAGGCGTGGTGGCCGTCAGCGACGATACGGCCAAGGATGGCAAAAGCAAAGTACTGCTGGCGCCGGGGCGGGATATTCCTACCACAGTGCCGGGGGCGAAATGGCGCTTTGTCTCTGGCTCTTCGTATGCGGCGGCTCATGTATCTGGCATGCTGGCCTTGCTGCTGGAGTTGCGTCCGGGTAGTATTGCCGGGCGCGGAAAAAATGAACTGCTTGTGAACGTGGTCGATACGAGCGGCGTGCCCGATGCCAGAATGGCCGGAGTCATCGATCTCTGCGCGACAATTACCCAGGCCTCAGGAAAATGCCTATGCTCATGTTCGGCTACGCATGCATCGAAAGCGAATCATAGCCTTTGATTTGAAGAGTACCCGTTTTGTCGGCTTGCTGTTTTGCGCGGCAGGCGTTATTGCGTCTGAAAATGCGTGGTCGCAAGTCAGCGGTAGCGTATCGGTCGTTTCCGACTACCGGTTTCGCGGTGTGTCGCTGAGTGACGGGCAAGCTGAACCCCAGGCTACCGTGGCGTATGACAGCCCTGCCGGTTGGTATGCCGGCGTGTTCGGTTCTGGCGTTAAATTGCGCGAGGGCAGGGACCAGCAATTGATCGCCTATGCCGGATATTCGCAACGGCAGGCTTCGGGGTTGACATGGGAGGTGGGGGCAACCAATTCTTCGTTCATGCAAACATCCGGCAGCAACTATGCCGAAGCTTTTGTGGGCCTGAGTTTTGATGAATACAGTGGCCGGCTGTATCTGTCGCCCAATTATTTTGGCCAGTCCACGACTACCGCTTATCTCGAACTGAATGCTTCGCATCTGGTGGCCGAGCAGACCAGCCTGATTGCCCACGTCGGTTATCTGCGCTGGTTCTCGGGATCGCAGAGTTCGGCATTCGTGCCGGTATCACGCATGGATACGCTGATAGGGATAAGCACCAGCTGGTCCGACTGGCGCGTGCAACTGGCATGGATTGCTACCGCAAGAAATAAGGTGCGCTCGCCTATCTATGACCATAACTCCAGCACCTTGATGCTGAGCGGCTCATACTCTTTCTGATTTTCTGACGTTTTTGACTCAGCGCCACGCATGTGAATGCGTGGCGTTGTCTGTGATCATTTAAGTGCTTACAACCGGTAACAGTATTCTTTTATATACGCTGAACCTTTTGTTTATGGCGGTGGATACACGGAAGACAGTGTTCTATTTTTGTCAACACAAAGGAGATGTGATGAAAGCGCAAACTCATGGTATCGGCCGCCTGACGGCTACTCTGGCTACTCTTTTCCTTGCTGGCGGCCTGGCTGGCTGTGGCGGTAGCGATTACGGTGGAACAATGGCGACGCCAGCGGCCCCGCCGCCTGTCACTCCGGTGATGCCACCGCCTGGCGTATCGGTATATGCAGTGAAAAATATCGTTGCCGATACAGACGGCGTTGCAGCCAACACTGATGTGAGGCTGAAGAATGCATGGGGTATTGCGTTTAATCCTACTGGTTTTGTGTGGGTCGCCAATAATGGGACATCGACTTCTACTCTATATGATGGAAGCGGCTTGCCACAGTCGCTGGTGGTTGCTGTGCCTGGTAGTCCGACCGGCATCGTGTTCAATCCCACCAAAGATTTCAAGGTGACACAGAACAATTTGTCGGGAGCGGCGCCCTTTATTTTTGTAGGTGAGTCCGGCACCGTGTCGGGCTGGTCTCCCGGTGTTAATGCGACCAATGCAGTCGGCGCCGTGGATGCCAGTGCCGCAGGCAAGGTATATAAGGGTCTGGCGATCGCCAGTTATCTCGGTATTAACTATATCTATGCCACCGATTTCCATAACGGCAGCATTGATGTCTATGACGGCACGTTTACCAAGGTCGCTTTGCCAGGCGGCTTTCACGATGCGTCTATCCCGGCCGGTTATGCGCCTTTCGGCATACAGACCATCGGCTCCAATATCTATGTCACTTATGCCAAGCAGGACGCACAGGCGCATGATGATGTGCCCGGCGCAGGCGCCGGCATGGTGGATGTGTTCGATTCAGGCGGCAATTTCATCAAGCAGCTGGTGAACGGCGGCGCGCTGAATGCGCCGTGGGGGCTGGGGATGGCGCCGGCCAATTTTGGTACGCTCAGCGGCAAGCTGCTGGTGGCCAACTTTGGCGATGGAAAAATCAACGCGTATGACGTGGCGGATGGCAGTTTTGCCGGTGCATTGAGCAAAGCTGATGGTACACCCGTGGTGGTTGATGGTTTGTGGGGCATCGCTTTCGGCAATGGCGTCAACAGCCAGCCTGTCAATACACTGTTCTTTACTGCAGGGCCTTCCGCAGAGGCGCATGGTCTCTATGGCAGAATAGATCTCCAATAGGGGAGTCCGTGGTGCGTGTAAATGCAGCGAGGCCGATGTTTGGCCTCGCTTTTCAGACGGAAACAAAGGACAGGTCGCAGTCCTCGCAACGGATTGACAGCTGGGGTTTGCCCCAGACATTTGCTTCACAGCCCGGGCAGTAGTACTTTGTCTTTGCGCGGACTTTTATTTCTGCGGGCATTATCAGCTGGTATTCGGCATCCGGTATCAGCTGTGTCATGGGTAGATCCAGTATGGCTTCAGCAGGCGTGACAGCGAGCGAGGCTGTGGCCGTAATATTGGCTGTCGCCTCCATTATCTGGCTTTCGCCAGGAGTAGGCATCTCATACTCATCGCGCTGCCGGGCGATGCGCCTGTCTATCCAGTTGAACTGATAACCGCTGGTCATCAGTTGTATACAGGCTTGCCTGAAGCGCCCGCCTTCTATTGGATAATCCGACATCTTCTGTCCGAGCTTGCCTCCGCCGGGTTCGCCGGTAGAGCTGGGCATTAGCCCTATGGACTCCATTTTTTCGGACCACTCACGATTGTGGTAGCCGGTTCGGCTGGGATTGCCGAATTCATGCTGCCATACATGGCATTGCTCATGTACCAGTGTCTGGAATACCTCAATGACTTTACGGCGGGCGAAATAGGCCGGATTGAGCGCGATCTCATGCACGTCCTTCTTACCGTCGTTGCGCCAGCGCGCAGCGGAAAAGAAGCCCATTGTGTTCTTTTCCCGCTGTACCGTGATCAGGCAGTGGGGAAGGGTATTATCAAATAGCGCCAAGTTGAAGTAATCGTAAGCAGCTTGCAGGCGCCCATAAAACTCGTCGGTAGGCTTGGTAGGACTTTTGTTCATGTGCGAAATGTATCGTACGAAACAATCAATGTCAAAGCCGCGTAAATTCAGCCCCTATATATAAGGGGATACCATGTGACAGCGTTCCGGTTAAGGTTGGGGTTAATTGTTTTAATTATTTTCAAAAACCGCTTGCCAAGTTTGACGGGGTCTTGCTATAGTTCGGCTCCCGTCGAGACAGGCAGTAAATAAGTCGAAACGCAGCGCGAAATGCGCGGGGTTTCGAGCT
>JAYSKH010000451.1:0-2371 GCA_043726505.1 Undibacterium sp.
TCGGTAATCGACAACACCGACACCAGCGAAACGTCCTGAAACAGCACGATGGTCTGCGTTAACAGCACCGGTATCATGTTGCGGAAAGCCTGCGGCAATACGATATTGCCCATCGTCTGCCAGTAGTTCATGCCTAGTGCATAACCGGCCCATACCTGCCCGCGCGGGATGGACTGGATGCCGGAACGCATGATCTCGCAATAGTAGGCCGCTTCAAACATGACGAAGGTAATCAGGCAAGAAAACAGCGCGCCAACCTGGATGGGTTCATTGGCTCCTATCACCCATGCGCCGATGTATGGCACCAGGAAATAAAACCAGAAGATCACCAGCAGCAGCGGCACCGAACGCATCAGGTTGACGTAGGCGGTAGCGATGAAGGAGATATATTTATTGCTGGACAGGCGCATCATTGCCAGCAGTGTGCCGAGTACGATGCCGCCCGCCATGGAGATCAGCGTCAGCTTGATCGTGAAAGCCAGGCCAGTCGTAAACAGATAAACCCAGGTTCGCTGGATAACATCAAAATCGAAATTGGCAAACATGATTAGTGGCCTCCGGTATTGGTCGTGCCGGAAGTGATGAATCCGGGAATTGCGGTCTTCTTCTCAAGCAGGTTGGACATCAGGATCGCAATTGCCGACACGATCAGGTAGATTAGCGTCGCCGCAGAAAAGGGCTCAAATACCTGGAACGAAAACTCCGTCATCGAGCGAGCGCGCGCCATCAGTTCCAGCAGGCCTATGCTCAGTGCAACCGAGCTGTTCTTGATGATCGCCGCCACTTCATTCGTCAGTGACGGGATGATGATGCGGAATGCCATCGGCAGCAGCACATAGCGGTACGTCTGCGGCAAGGTCAGTCCCAGCGCGGTACCCGCCATTTTCTGTCCACGCGGTATCGCATTGATGCCGGTGGAAACCTGCACCGCCACGCGAGCGGACGTAAAAAAGCCCAGGCTCAGCACTGCAGTGATGAAAGAGACATTCGGCGCGGCCTTGAGCCAGTCGCCCATCGCCGTGGGCAGCAGTTCAGGCAGTACGTAGTACCACAGGAACATCTGCACGATCAGCGGAATGTTGCGGAATAATTCGATGTAAGCGTTGCACAGGCGCACGCCCCACTTGTTCGGTGCAGTACGCACAGTGCCGATGATGCCGCCCAGTACCAGCGCCATGATCCATGCCAGGATCGCTGTTGCCAGCGTCCACTCTACCCCAGAGATCAGGGTATCCATATAAGTGCCGCCGCCGTCGGGCGCACTTTCCCAAAAAATCTGCCAATTCCAATGGTAATTCATAGCTTCCCTCTCCATAGCCAGTCCGTCAACAGCGGCGAACTTACCTCAGGCTGGCATTTTTGACCCCGCCGCGCTGTTCATCAACTGGAAACAGGTGTTTTGACTCAGTTGTACGCAAAAACCCTGATGCCTAAATATTGTGCAACGCAGCAATTTTAAGTCTATAAAACAAAACGGGAGGCCAGGAGCCCCCCGTTTCATTATCGTTCAATGAGTTATTTCTTTTTCTTCAAGATTGCTTTTTGTGCCTCAGGAACTGCTGCATAAGCAGACGGCTCACCGGAATCAGTAGGCTTGGCGATCACTGCTTTCAGCTGGTCGGAAACAGGCCAGTTCAAAGAAATGCCTTTTGGCGGGATCGGTTGCAGGAACCACTTGTGATAGATGCGGTTGATATCGCCGGAAGTCAGCACATTGCTGATCGCTGTATCAACCGCTTTCTTGAATGCAGCGTCATCCTTGCGCAGCATGATGCCGTATGGCTCAACCGACAGGGCTTCCTTGCTGATTTCATATTCAGCAGGGTTTTTGGAGTTGGCTGCCAGTGAAGCCAGCAAGATATCGTCCATAACGAAAGCAGCAGCACGGCCAGTTTCCACCATCAGGAAGGCTTCAGCGTGGTCTTTAGCCGGCATGATGTTGATGCCCAGGCTTTGATCCGCATTCAGTGTTGTCAGCTGTTTCAGGTTTGATGTGCCCGAAGTGGAAACAACAGTCTTGCCTTTCAGGTCCGTCAGCGTTTTGATGTTGGAGGATTTTTTGGACAGAATACGGTTTGCAGTCACAAAAGTCGTCGGTGCAAACGCTACCTGCTTCTGGCGTTCTACGTTATTCGTTGTGGAGCCGCATTCCAGATCCACGGTGCCGTTTGCCATCAGCGGGATGCGTGTTGCCGAAGTAACCGGATTCATCACCACTTTCAGGCTGGACAAGCCCAGTTGCTTTTGTACCGCTGTAACGATCTTCAGGCACAGATCGATGGAGTAACCTTGATAGGATTGCTTATCATCGAGATAAGAAAAAGGAATGGAAGAGTCACGCACGCCCAGCGTGATCGTGCCTGTTTCCTTG